>NZ_RRYE01000099.1 GCF_004010105.1 Microbacterium sp. CPCC 204701 | reverse complement strand
CGCCGCCCGGCGTCGGCGTCCCGCGGCCGCACGCGCTGCCTCACACCGGCCCGTCGCCCGTCACGGCGGGCCACCGCGACGGCGCTCGGCCTTCCGCCGGCCGAGGCATCCGTCCCCCGTCACGAGTTCAGGTGATCTCACCGGCGTAGGACGATCCGGCGCGAATCGTCCTACGTACGCCGCATCGCCTGATCCGGCGACAGCCGTTTACCGAGGGTGGTTTCCGCTACGAGCCGCTTCACCGCTGCCGTGTGCCGCGCGCGGCATCTGCCGCGCGATGCATGCACAAGGAGATTCCGATGGCGGCCGAGTTCGAGCTGTCGACCGACAAGGGCGCGACTGGCGTCTCGATCCGAAGGCGTCGAGATCGTCGAGATCACGACGGTCGCGGGCTGACCCGATCAGCCCGCAGACGCGAGTGCGGCGCGCAGCCGGTCGGGCGACACTCGCCAATGACCGTGCAGCTCGCCGTCGATCAGCACGACCGGGATCTTCTCCCACCATTGCGCGTACAGCGCCGGATCGTCGGAGATCGAGCGCTCCTCGACCTCGACGGCGTCCTCGGGGAGCTCGGCCACGACCGTCTCGACCACGTCCCGCGCGACGTCGCACAGGTGGCAGTCGGGCTTGCCGATGAGCGTGAGTCTGGTCACGCCGCGCCTTCGACGGGATAGCCGGCGGCGATCCACTCGTCGGTGCCGCCGTCGACGTTCGTCGTGTCGTAGCCGCGGGCCGCCAGGGCCTCGGCGACCCGCGCGGAGCGGCCTCCGACCTTGCAGATGACGTCGAAGGCGCCGTCGGGAAGTTCGTCGAGCCGTTCGCCGATGACCGACATCGGCAGGTTGACGGCACCCGGCACGTGGCCCGACTCGTACTCCCACTCTTCGCGCACGTCGATGAGCGGGGTCGCTGCGCGCTCACGCAGCTCGTGGACGGTGATGGACTTCATGATCCGCCTCTCTGGGGGAACGCGGGCGCACCCGAGACACGAAGCGCCCCCGTCGACCGGGTGCCGTGTCTGCGAAGACGGGCGCCGGTCGGGGGACGCTTGGTGCGGATGCCGCTTACTTCTTGTTGCGGCGCTGGTGGCGAGTCTTGCGAAGCAGCTTGCGGTGCTTCTTCTTCGCCATGCGCTTGCGGCGCTTCTTGATGACAGAACCCACGGAGAACCTCACTATGTCGGGGTCTGGGCGCGCACGTGCTCGCCCGGGAACCGGCAGATTTCGAAAAATGCCTCGGATCAGTCTAGCCGACGTCGGCGATCGGCCGTTGCAGGGCTTCGGTCACCGCGGACTCGGGCACCCGGTAGCTGCGACCGAACCGGACCGCGGGGAGCTCGCCCGAGTGCACGAGACGGTACACCGTCATCTTCGAGACGCGCATGAGCTCGGCGACCTCGGCAACGGTGAGGAAGCGTACGTCCGGCAGCTCCGCCATGTCGATCCCCTTCCCCAGAAGTACTGACCACACTCTAGGACCGCCGAGGGGCGCGTGTAAACCTGTGTGGCCTGTGAGACAGCTGGTACGACGCCGTCAGGATTCTCCGCGGAGCCTCGCGCGGCGCTCGCGGGCGTCGCGCGCGGCCAGGCGTTCGAGCTTGCGCGCGTCCCGGAGGGCCTTCTCGGCCTCACGCACCGCCTTCCGCGCCTCGCGGTACTTCTTGTCGTCAGCGACGTCGGCATCCTCGAGCCGCGCCCACGGCGCCCGCTCGGCAGCGCGACCCTGGGCGACGGCATCAATGTATGCGGCAACGCCGTCGAGGCTTCGCTCGAGGCCGAACGCGAACGGGTCCGACTCGTCGAGGAACACGCCCGCGTCGATAGCGGCGCGCAGGTGCGGGTAGGCGTCCTCGGTGATGAGCGCGCGGTACATCGCATCCTCGCGCGCCGTGATATCGCCGCCGGTGAGCCCGCCGTCGCGTTCGGCGCGCTGATATCCGGCGAGGACGATGCCCGTCCAGCGTGCCGCCCCCGTGACGAGCAGCAGCACCGAGAGTCGCTCCTCATGGCTGAGCGGCGTGTCGGCGAGCGCGGCCAGCCCGGCATCCATCCACGCCGCACTGTTGGGCGTGGCGGGAGAGCCGGTGATCGGCACCTCCAGGACCCACGGGTGCTCCATGTAGTGATGCACCTGCTGGCGGTAGAGCGCCGTGAGACGCTCGCGCCAGTCGCCGGCCGCGAGGACCTCCTCCGACGGCAGACCGGTCGCCTCCTCCTGCATGAGCAGGATCAGATCGTCCTTGGCGGTGACATAGCGGTAGAGCGACATCGGCGTGAAACCGAGCTTCGCGGCGACGGCGGCCATCGAGACAGCGCCCAGGCCCTCGGCATCCGCGATCTCGACGGCGGCCTCGACGATGCGCTCGACGCTCATCTCGCGTTTGGGGCCCCGCTGCGGATTCGCGGCGACACCCCAGGCGAGAGCGATGCCGCGCGGGAGCTCGGGTTCGGGGGCGTCGGTCATCTCGTCAGTCTAGGACTGTTTATTACGTAAACAGTGTGTTACCGTCATAAACAGTTACTGACGTAAACAGTTTCTGCAGTACACAGACCACACATGAAGGGATGCCTCGATGAGCAGCCGCTCCACACCACCGGCCGTCGACGTCCGCGGCCTGCGCAAGGGCTTCGGACGCCATACCGTCCTCGACGGGCTCGACCTCACCGTCGAACGCGGCGAGGTCTTCGCGCTCCTCGGCCCGAACGGCGCCGGCAAGACGACCACCATCAACATCCTCACGACGCTCGTGCGCCCCGACGCCGGCACCGCCACCGTGGCGGGCATCGACGTCGTGCAGGCACCCGAGCAGGTGAAGCAGCGGATCAGCCTCACCGGCCAGTCGGCCGCGGTCGACGACGTGCTCACCGGCAACGAGAACCTGGTGATGCTCGCGCGCCTGTCGGGTCTGTCGGCCCGCGCGGCGCGCGCACGGGCGACCGAGCTGCTCGAGCGCTTCGCGCTGACGGATGCCGGCGCCAAGCGCGTCGGCACGTACTCCGGCGGCATGCGGCGCCGGCTCGACCTCGCCCTGAGCTTCGTCGTGACGCCCGAGGTGCTCTTCCTCGACGAGCCCACGACGGGGCTCGACACCCGCAGCCGCCGTGAGCTGTGGGACGTCATCCGCTCCCTCGCCGAGGCGGGCACGACGGTGTTCCTGACGACGCAGTACCTCGAGGAGGCCGATCAGCTCGCCGATCGCATCGCGGTGCTCGACGGCGGATGCGTGGTCGCGAGCGGCACTCCGGCTGCGCTGAAGGCGCGCGTCGGCGGCGACACCGTCGAACTGCACGACGCCCACGGCGACCTGCTGCGGGAGGTGCCCACCGACGGCACCGTGTCGGGGCTGCGTCGCGCGCTCGACGTGCTCGACGAGTCCGGCGCAGAGGGCGTCGTCACCCTCCGTCGCCCGAGTCTCGACGACGTGTTCCTCGCCCTGACCTCATCCGACGGACGCGGCCGCGCCGACGCGCGCGAGGCCGAGGCATCCGCATTGAAGGAGATCGCATGACCACCCTGACCGCGACCCCCGCCGCGCCGGCGCTGCGCCCGCGTATCTCGGGCCTCACCGCCGAGAGCGTCTTCGTGCGCCGGAGCCTCCTGCATTCGCTGCGCGACGGGGAATCCCTGCTCATGGCGATCCTGCTCCCCGTGATGCTGATGCTGATGTTCACGTGGGTGTTCGGCGGCGCCATCGACCCTACGGGCGACTACGTCGACTACGTCGTGCCCGGCGTGATCCTCACGTGCGCCGGCTTCGGCGCGGCGTCGACGGCCGTGTACGTGGCCGGCGACATGAAGGCCGGCATCATCGACCGGTTCCGCACGATGCCGCTGCGCGCGAGCGCGGTGCTGACCGGCCACGTCGTGGCCAGCCTGCTGCGCAACCTCTTCGCGACCGCCATCGTGATCGGCGTGGCGCTCCTCGTCGGATTCCGTCCCACTGCGGACGTGTGGGGATGGGTCGGGGCGATCGGCGTGATTGCACTGTGGATCCTCGCGATCACCTACCTGTTCGCGGCCATCGGCCTCGCGTCGGGCAGCCCGGAGGGCGCGAACGGATACGGGTTCATCATCCTGTTCCTCCCCTACCTCTCCAGCGCCTACGTGCCGGTCTCGACGATGCCGGAATGGCTGCAGGGCGTCGCCGAGTACCAGCCCGTGACCCCTCTCATCGAGACGATCCGCGGGCTCCTCATGGGCACTTCGGTCGCCGGCACGGTGGGATGGGCGATCGCCTGGTGCGTCGGCATCCTCGTGGTGTCGTTCGTATGGGGAGCCTGGCTGTTCCGCCGGAAGGCCGGGCGGCGCTGACCCGCATCGCTCCGGAGGACGGTCCTGCCGCTGCGCGGGATCGTCCTTCGGTGCGTCAGCGGCCGGGGAGCTTCTTGAGGGCGGCCTCGAGGGCATGCTTGGCGGATGCCGCGGCCCGGCCGACCACTTCGGCCGCATGCGCCGCGGAGTCGGGCAGCGACGGCTGCGCCGTGGGGGTCTCGTCGGTCGCGCCGTCGAGGAACGGCACGAGCCAGTCGTCGACCTCGTCGAGCGGGTCGGCCGACAGGCTGTAGTAGCGGTGCTGCCCCTCCTCGCGCACCGAGACGAGGTGCGCGTCGCGCAGCACCTTGAGGTGCTTCGAGACCGTCGGCTGGCTGGCGCCGAGCTCGTGCACGATGTGCGACACGCTGGTGCCGCGTTCTCCGGCGGTCGACCTGTCGAGCAGGAGTCGCAGGATGTCGCGACGCGTGCCGTCCGCGATCACGTCGAAGATGTCCGCCATGTGCTCAGATTAGTCGGGACACTTGCGGAGTACCATGACTCGGGTCTCTCAAACGAAGGGGGCGACGCATGGCGACGGACCCGGCTGGGTCGCTCATGCGGCGCGTGCCCTCGGCGCTCAGGGAGGCATGGGACGTTCTGCGCAACCTGACGACGACATCGCCGGCACGGTTCGCGGTCCTCGTCTTCGTGTCGCTGATCCTGCTCTTCACCGCGCTGCTGTCGCTTCCGGCGTCAGCCGCCGACGGTCGCCGGATCTCGCTGGCGGACGCCGTGTTCACCGCGGTCTCGACGATCTGCGTCACCGGCCTCACCACCGTCGACATCGCCACGACGTTCTCGCCCTTCGGGAAGGTCGTGATCTTCCTCGGCGTGAACATCGGCGGCATGGGCGTGCTGACACTCGCGTCGATCCTGGGTCTGGTGATCTCGAAGCGCCTCGGGCTTCGTGCCAAGCTCATCGCGGCCAGCGACACCAATCCGATGCGTGCGCATGCCGGTCCGGTGAACGAGAGCCAGACGGTGCGCCTCGGCGAGGTCGGCCAGCTGCTGCGGACGGTGGCGCTGTCGACCCTGCTCATCGAGGGCATCGTGGCCGTGGCGCTCTATCCCTCGCTCCTGCTGGCGGGCATCGGACCGCTCGAGGCGCTGTGGGAGGCGCCGTTCTACGCCGCGATGGCGTTCACCAACACCGGGTTCACGCCCAACGTCGGCGGGCTCGAGCCGTTCGCCGACGACTACATGCTGCTGACCATCCTCATGATCGCCGTGTTCCTCGGCAGCATCGGATTCCCGGTGATCTACGCGCTGTTCAAGCATCACTGGCACGTGCGCCGGTGGCCGCTGCACACCAAGCTCACGATCATCACGACGGTGCTGCTGTTCTTCGCGGGCGCGGCCGCGTTCCTCGCGCTCGAGTACAACAACCCGAAGACGTTCGGATCGATGGATGCCTGGGACACCACGTTCCAGGCGTTCTTCCTGTCCGCGATGACGAGGTCGGGCGGGTTCGCGGTGGTCGACGTCGGAGAGCTCTACGGCTCGTCGCTCATCGTCGGCTGCATGCTCATGTTCGTCGGGGGCGGATCGGCTTCGACGGCCGGCGGCATCAAGGTGACGACGCTCGCCGTGCTCGCTCTGGCCGTGTGGTCCGAGGCGAAGGGCCGCCAGTCGGTCGAGGCGTTCGGCCGGCGCATCCCGAGCGACGTGCAGCGCGTCGGCCTGTCGGTCGTCGCGTGGGGCGCGACGATCGTCGCGCTCTCGACGATCGTCATCGCGCAGATCAGCCAGGAGCCCATCGCCGATGTGCTCTTCGACGTCATCTCGGCGTTCGGAACGGTCGGGCTGTCGACGGGCCTCACGGCCGAGCTCTCCGACCCCGCCGTCTACGTCATGGCGCTGACGATCTTCATGGGGCGCATTGGTACAGTGACACTCGCCGCGGCCGTGGCCGCGACATCCCGTTCGCAGCTCTACTCGCTGCCCGTGGAAAGGCCCATCGTTGGTTGAGCGGATCAGAAGCGACGCACCCGTCCTGGTGATCGGGCTGGGGCGCTTCGGCGCCGCCTGTGCGGGAGAGCTGGACCGCCTCGACCGCGAGGTGCTCGCGATCGACGACAACCTCGAGCTCGTGCAGAAGTGGTCCGAGCGGGTGACCCACACCGTGCAGGCGGACGCGCGCAACATCGACGCGCTCAAGCAGATCGGCGCGGCGGACTTCCAGGTCGCGGTGGTCGCGGTGGGCTCGTCGATCGAGGCATCCGTCCTCATCACCGCGAACCTCGTCGACCTCAAGGTGCCGCAGATCTGGGCGAAGGCGGTGTCGCAGTCGCACGGCAAGATCCTCGCCCGCGTCGGCGCGAACCACGTGATCTACCCCGAGCGCGAGGCGGGCGAGCGCGTCGCGCACCTCGTGAGCGGACGCATGCTCGACTTCATCCGCTTCGACGACGACTTCGTGCTGGCGAAGATGTACCCGCCGAAGTTCGTGCGCGGGGTGGGCCTGAACGAATCCGGCGTGCGCACGAAGTACAACGTCACGGTCGTCGGCGTGAAGAGCCCGGGCCGTCCGTTCCGCTACGCCGAGGCGAACACGGTCGTCACCAACCACGACCTGATCATCGTGTCGGGGACGAACTCCGACATCGAGCGCTTCGCCGCGCTCGACCGCTGACGCTACGCGCCCTCCGCCAGCTCCCTCGCGCGGGCGAGGGCGGCGTCGGTGGCCCGTGCGAAGACGTCACCGAGGCGGGCGTCGTGCAACACGGCGACGGCGCGTTCGGTCGTGCCCTTGGGGCTCGTCACGCGGCGGCGGAGCTCCGCCGGGTCGTCACCGGATGCCTCCAGCAGCGCGGCCGCGCCGATGAAGGTCTGCTCTGCCATGAGCCGCGCCTCGGCCTCGCCGAAGCCTTTGCCGATCGCCGCCTGGGTGAATTCCTCGACCACGAGGAAGAAGTAGGCCGGGCCTGAGCCCGAGATGGTCGACAGCGCGTCGATCTGCGACTCCGGCACCTCCACCACCGTGCCGACGGTCTCGAAGAGGCGCCGCGCCACAGCGACCGCGGCGGCGTCGGCGCGCGTGCCGGCAGCGAGCCCCGTGACCCCGTGGCCGACGAGCGACGGCGTGTTCGGCATCGACCGCAGCACCACCGAGCCGTCGCCGAGGATGCGCTCGAACGTCGCGATGGTGACACCCGCCGCGAGGCTCACCACGATCGTGCCCGGCCGCAATGCGGGGGCGATCTCGCGCAGCAGGTCGGGCACCATCGCCGGCTTCACGCCGATCAGCACGATGTCGGCCAGGGCCGCGGCATCCGTGTTCCCGGTGGGCGCCTCCTCGAGTGCGACGCTCGTGACCCCGTCGAGCTCCGTCAACTCTGCGGCTCTGGCGATCGAACGGTTGGTCGTCGTCACGCCGGCCGTCGCGAGGCCCGACCGGGCAAGGCCTCGCGCGATCGCACCGCCCATGGAACCGGCCCCGAGGATCGCGACGGGCGGGAGCGGAGCGTTGGTCTCAGGCATGTCGCTCATCTTACGAGCGGCCTGCATTTTTCGCTCTTGACTTATATAAGCAGTGCTGAAATTATGGAGTCATGCACGCGCTCGACATCCTCGGCGACCCGGTGCGCCGGCGCATCCTCGAACTCCTCGCTGAGGGCGAGCGCAGCGCCGGCGAGATCGGCGATGTCGTGCAGCGCGAGTTCGGCATCTCGCAGCCGGCCGTCTCGCAGCATCTGCGGGTGCTGCGAGAGTCCGGCTTCGCCACCGTGCGCCCCGAGGGCACGCGCCGGCTCTATGCGATCGACCCTGCGCCGCTCGAGACCGCGGCGACGTGGTTCGACCCGTTCCGCCGCTTCTGGCAGCCGCATCTCGATGCCCTCGGCACCGAGCTCGCGCGCGGCCGCCGCTCGCGACGTCTCGCCGCCGAGGCCGCGCAGTCGGCCGAGGCGACGACGGATGCCGCGCCCTCCCCCGATGAGCCATCCGACCCCGACGAACCAGAGGAGAACTGACATGGTCGATGTGAACGCCCAGGTCGACGCCGTCACGCGCAGCGTCGCCACCGCGAAGCTGGACGACGACGAGGCGTACGTCCAGACGCTCGCGCAGGAGTACCCCAGCCCGATCGAGGACGTGTGGGACGCCGTGACGAATCCCGAGCGGATCCCACGGTGGTTCCTCCCCGTCAGCGGCGACCTGCGGCTGGGCGGGCGCTACCAGTTCGAGGGCAACGCCGGCGGCGAGGTGCTCGAGTGCGCACCCCCGGCCGACGGCGCGGCGCACTACCGGATCACGTGGGAGTACGGCGGTGGCAGCAGCTGGGTCGTGGTCCGCCTGACGGCGACGGATGCCGGCACGACGAGACTCGAGCTCGAGCACACCGCCCGCGCCGCCGACGTGCCGCCCGGGTTCTGGGAGCAGTTCGGACCCGGCGCGACCGGCGTCGGCTGGGACGGCGGCCTGCTGGGGCTCGCACTGCACCTCGCCGGCAGCGGCGATCTGACACCCGAGACGAACGAGGCGTGGGCGGTGTCGGACGAGGGCAAGGCGTTCCACCGCGCCGCCG
>NZ_RRYE01000098.1 GCF_004010105.1 Microbacterium sp. CPCC 204701 | reverse complement strand
CTCGGCGACCACCTCGAGTGCCGCCTCGATGCGTTCGACCCGACCCGCCTCGCCCGGCCACACCAGGCTCGTGAGGAAGCGCCGGTCATCGTCGTCGGCGGCGTCCAGCGGCTCGAGGTCGACGCCCGCGCGCCACACGATGTCAGGCATCCGCAGGGGCGGATCACCCCGGACCTCGCACTCGAGCACGACCGCGGAGGGACCGTCGACCGGATCCAACGACTGCATGCCGGAGGGTCCGCGGAAGCGGTACGAGTACCGGTCCGGGTACAGGCACAGCCCCGCGCTCGCGCCGACCTCGAGCATCGCGATCGGTCCCTCCACCGTGGCGAGCGCGGTCAGCAGCACCGCGCAGCGCTGGGGCTCGTTGGTCTGCACGCGACGGACGGATGCCTCGGCCACGACGTCGTCGGCGTGGGCCCCGAGCCAGTCCGCCCACACCTCGAAGCGACTCTCGGGGGCACCCAGCATGCGGGTCACCGCGAACACGAGCGGGGGCTGGCGCCGGTTCTCGGGGATGCGGGCCAGGATGGCCGCGACCCCGGCGTCCGCGGCGACCCCGTGCGCCCACTCCTCATAGAGGGCGGAGCGGCCCGGCGCCTCGTCCCGGGCGAAGCGGTCGTACCGCTGTGCCACCGACTCCGCAGCCGCAGCATCCGTCTCGCGCATCCCGCCATCCTGCCGCAGTCCGCGACCGCGCGGCACGACCCCGTTCAGAGCGAACGTCCAGCGGGACGGGAGCCGGGCACCTGGGACTGGGGTTGAATGGTAGGAACCGAGGAGGACCCATGACGTACGCCGTCGACAAGACCGACGAGCAGTGGCGCGCCGAGCTCACGCCCGAGCAGTACGCGGTGCTGCGACAGGCCGGCACCGAGCGCCCCTGGACCGGTGAGCTGCTCGACGAGGACCGCGCGGGCCTGTATGCGTGCGCCGCATGCGGCGCCGAGCTCTTCCGCAGCGGCACGAAGTTCGACTCGCACTGCGGGTGGCCGAGCTTCTACGAGTCGATCCGCGCCGACGCGGTCGAGCTGATCGAAGACAACAGCCACGGAATGGTGCGCACCGAGGTGCGCTGCGCGAACTGCGGCTCGCACCTGGGGCACGTCTTCCCCGACGGGTTCGGCACCCCCACCGGCGACCGCTACTGCATGAACTCGCTGTCGCTGCAGTTCGCGCCCGGCGACAAGACGCCGGGCGAGGCCGCGCCGGATCAGGCGTGATGACCGCGCCCACGCTCCCTTCGCACACCGTCGCGGAGTCGCGCGCAGGGGTCCGGCCCGGCGGCCCAGCGCTCGAGGCGGTGCGCGCGCGGCGGTCGTGGTCGAAGGTGACCGACGAGGCGCCGAGCCACGAGGAGCTGTTGGAGCTCGTGTCGGCGGCCGGGCGCGTCGCCGACCACTCGTCGCTGCGACCCTGGCGCCTCATCGAGCTGCGTGGCACGGACCGTGAACGCCTGGGCAGGGCCATCGCGAAGGCCGAGGGCGAGAAGGGCGCGTCGTCGAAGCCGCTGCGCGCGCCGCTGCTCCTCGCGGTCGTCGCCAGCTACCGCAAGAGCGGCAAGGTGCCGCGCTGGGAGCAGGAGGCGGTGGCCTCGGGCGTCGCGCATACGCTGAGCCTGCTGCTCGATGAGGCCGGCTGGGGCGTCATCTGGCGCACCGGGCACTACACGCGGTCGAGGGCCGTCGCCAAGGCGCACGGGCTCGAGAAGAACGAGGAGCTGCTGGGCTGGCTCTACGTCGGCGGCAAGCCGGCGCGGGAGCGGGCCGGCCACCGCAAGCCGCTCGACGCCGGCACGGTGCTCTCACGGATGCCGCAGCCGAAGAAGTCCAGCAAGGCCTGAGCGTCAGCGCGCCCGCCGCCGCCGCCACGGCACCGCAGCCACCACGACCGACAGCAGCGCGATGGTGACCATCGCGAGCTCCTGGACGAGCCCCGGGCCCGTCGGCGTCGGCCACACGGCGTCGATCAGGACAGACGCGCACAGCTGCCCCACGACCGCTCCGAGGCCGAGCAGCAGCACCCCGGTGTCCCGCACGATGGCCGTACCCAGCGCGATGTAGACGACCCCGATCGCGCCGCCGAGGTAAAGCCACGGATCGGCGGGAAGCGGGCGTGGCGCACCGACGAGGCCGACGTGGACGACGGCGGCGATCGCGAGCAGGATCGTGCCGCCGGCGAAGTTGACGAGCGTCGCGGTGAGGGGCGTCTGCACGCGCTGGCGAAGTCGTCCGTTCGTCGCCTGCTGCCACGCGATTCCAGCGCCGGCGAGCACCGGCAGTACGGCCATCCACAGCGGCACGCCCGCGAGTCCGTCGCCCGCGACGGCCAGGCTCACTGCGACCAGCGCCAGGGCGCCTCCGATCAGCCGCGGCACCGTCACCGCCACGATTCCGGCGGGACCGAATCCGGCGCGGTCGAGCAGCAGTCCGCTCACGGTCTGGCCGGCCACGACGCCCACCGTGAACAGCGAGACGCCGATGAGCCCGACCGCGAGGCCCTGTGTGGCGACCGTGAGGGCTCCCGCCGCCCCGCCTGCCAGCATCCACCAGGGAATCCGCCGCTCCCGGATGCCTTCGACCAGGCGCGCGAAGCCGGCACGGCCGGCCGGGAACGCGGCCGAGAGGACGATGAGGATCACCAGGCCCGAGCCGAAGGAGATCACCGCGGCCACGAAGCCGTCATCGAGGTGCACCCCGAGCTGGCCGTTGATGCGGGCCTGCACGGCCGTCATCACGCCGATCGCCACCGCGCCGCCGAGGGCGAGGGCTGCGGGAATGCGCGGGGCGGTCACCCATCCCATCCTGCCCTGCGCGGACACGGCCCCGGAACCGGACGCGGTTACGCTGGAACGTGGCCATCTCCGCTCGCACGCGCACGCTGCTCACCTGGCTTCCCGCCACGGTCCTCGCCGTCGTGATCGGCGCCGTCGTGATCGCGTCGCTCGCGATCCAGGAGTCGTGGTGGACGCAGGAGAACCCGGCTGCGTCCGCCGATCAGAAGGCGTCGGACGGCTCCAGCATGCTGACCGACGCCGGGTTCGACTACGTCAACGTCGAGGGCGTCGTGCGCGTGCGCGTGGGCGAGGGCGGGCTGTCGGCGACAGAGCTGGGGCTGCCCGTTGACGGCGAGAAGTCCGCCGATTTCCGCCGCCCGGTGCGGGCGCTCATCGCCGTCGGCGACGAGGTGCATGCGCTCGACGACATCGCGTCGCTCACCGCGGTCGCGGAGGGCGACCGGCTCGTGGCGCTCACCCTGCGCCCCGATGTCGTGCGCGGCTGGTCGGGCGCGCTCGACTACCTCCGTGCGCTCGCGCCGGACTTCGGCTGGGATGCCTCCGAGCTCGACCCGTTGGAGGGCGAGCTCGGCGAGTTCAATCGCTCCGGCGAAGGCGAGACGTTCACCGCCTCGATCGGCCCGTCGACGGGCACAGCCGCCACGGTGACCGGAACGCTCGTGTTCGACCGGTCGTCCGGGGCGACACCGGTGACGATCACGTTCGAGCCGGCCGGGTGAGCGTGCGCCCGCGCGGCGCGCTGCAGACATGGAGCCGACTACGGGACTCGAACCCGTAACCCCCTAATTACAAGTTAGGTGCGCTACCAATTGCGCCAAGTCGGCAGGGCGCCCAGTCTACCGGCGCTCCGCTCGACTTCCGATCAGGGGGTCGGGGTGGGCGTCGGCGTCGGGCTCGCCTTGTAGTACGCGTCGCTGGCGACTGTGAGCACGAACTGCGCGAACTCCTTGGGGTCGTCGAGCTTCCCGACGTACTGGGTCCCGTTCACCAGCACCATCGGCGTGCCGGTGAGCGCCATGCCGTCGGTGTCGGGCAGCTCCTGCAGGGCGCGCTCGGTGGCGAGCTTGGCCCACGAGGTGTACGACTGCTCCTCGATGCACGAACGCACGACCTTGGCGCCGTCGAGGCCCGTCGCGATCGCGAGGGCAGCGAGCTCGCTGTCGGTGTAGCCGTCGGAGTCGACCTCGGGCTGCTGCGTCAGCAGCGCCTGGTTGAACGCGAAGAAGTAGTCGGGGGCGTGCTGCGCCACGCAGGCCGAGGCTGCGGCGGCGCGGAGCGAGTACTTGGTGCCATTGGACTTGGCGGTGAGCATCGCCACCGGGTAGTACGTCAGCATCGCCGCGTCCTCGTTGACCCACTCGGTGAGCTGCTTGACGTTGGCGACCTGGAAGTCTCGGGAACCCGTCGACAGGTAGTCGACGTAGACGCGGATGTCGACCGCCGGGGTGTCGGTCGGCGTCGGCGTGGGTGAGGGCTCGGCCGGCGCGGCGGTCGGCGTCGGCGTCTGTCCCCCCTGCACCGAGCCGTTTGCCTCGCTCCCCTCGGAGGTGATTCCGACGCCGGTGACGCCGGTGACCATGAAGCCGTCGTCGACGACGTTCTCAGGGCTCATGAGGGGCTTCGACGCGCTCGACGAGACCGTCCAGGTGACGACGACGGCGATGACCGCGACGACCGCGATGACCGCTGCACCCAGAGTCGTGCGGCGGATCAGCCGGGCGCGCGACTGACGCGCCTGCACCTGCTGCGCCTTCTCACGCACGGCGTCGCGGCGCTCGCTGGCAGCGGCGTTGTGTGACTCGTCGCTCGACATGGAACCTCTCGGGACGGAAGGGGGCCGGTCCTCCGGCGGAGTCCGCACGGGAAGGCGGACGTTGTCGATGCTAGCCAGCCACCCTGGGAAATGCCCAGACGCAACCTCCGCGCACGCCGTGTCATACTGTTCCTGTGCCCGACGGAGGGCGCGCGGGAGAGCCCCCGCTCATTCCATCACTACGGATCGTCCGGCACGTACCTGCCGGTGAAGGAGAAGAGAACATGGCGTCCGTCACGTTCGACAACGCAACCCGCCTGTATCCCGGGGGCACGCGCCCCGCTGTGGACAAGCTCAACCTCGAGGTCAACGATGGCGAGTTCCTCGTGCTCGTCGGCCCGTCGGGCTGTGGCAAGTCCACGTCTCTGCGCATGCTGGCCGGTCTTGAAGAGGTCAACGCCGGCCGCATCCTGATCGGCGATCGCGACGTCACCGACGTCCCGCCGAAGGACCGCGACATCGCGATGGTGTTCCAGAACTACGCGCTGTACCCGCACATGACGGTCGCCGAGAACATGGGCTTCGCGCTCAAGATCGCCGGCGTCGGCAAAGAGGAGCGCGCCGCCCGCGTGCTCGAGGCGGCGAAGCTGCTCGACCTGGAGGAATACCTCACCCGCAAGCCGAAGGCGCTCTCGGGCGGTCAGCGTCAGCGTGTCGCCATGGGCCGCGCCATCGTCCGCCAGCCCCAGGTGTTCCTCATGGACGAGCCGCTGTCGAACCTCGACGCCAAGCTCCGCGTCCAGACGCGCACCCAGATCGCCTCGCTGCAGCGGCGCCTCGGCGTCACCACCGTCTACGTCACGCACGACCAGACCGAGGCGCTCACCATGGGCGATCGCATCGCGGTCCTCAAGGACGGCCTCCTCCAGCAGGTCGGCACGCCGCGCGACCTGTACGAGAAGCCGAACAACGTCTTCGTCGCCGGCTTCATCGGCTCGCCTGCGATGAACCTGTTCCCGGCGCACATCGCCGAGGGCGGCGTCCAGTTCGGCGACAGCGTCGTCGGCGTCGAGGCCGACACGCTCGGCAAGGCGCACGGTTCGGAGGTCACCATCGGCGTGCGTCCGGAAGACATCCAGGTCGCCCCCGAAGACGGCAGGGGCCTTCAGGTCGTCGTCGACCTCGTCGAGGAGCTCGGCGCGGACGGCTACCTGTACGGCCACACCGACGTCAACGGCAAGCGCACCGACATCGTCGCGCGCGTCGACGGCCGCCGCCACCCGCTCGCGGGCGACAAGGTCACGCTGGCTCCGGTTCCCGGACACGTGCACGTGTTCGACCTCGAGTCCGGCGAGCGCCTCACCGACAAGGCGATCGCCTCGGCGTAAGCGGTTCCTACGCGACGGCGCGGGCGGGAGAGACTCCCCCCGCGCCGTCGCGCTTTCCACCCCCTGAATCTGCGGAGTTCCCGTGCCCGACGCCTTGAGCATCACCGCCAGCAGCGTGGACCCGGGCCTGCTGACGCTGCCCTGGTCGACGCCGCTGGCGGAGTGGCCCTCGAGCCACATCGTGTACCTTCCCAAGGGCATCTCGCGTCACCTCGTGCGCTTCGCCAACCTCTCCGGCCGCGTCGTCGCCATCAAGGAGACGACCGAGGCGATGGCGCGCCGCGAGTACGACATGCTCGGCAACCTCGCGCGCCTGGATGCCCCGTGCGTCGAAAGGGTCGCCGTGATCGCCGGACGCACGGATGCCTCGGGCGAGCACCTTCCCGCAGCGCTGGTCACCGCGCACCTGAAGTTCTCGCTCCCCTACCGCGCGCTGTTCACGCAGGTGCTGCGCCCCGACACCGCGACGCGTCTGGTCGACGCGCTGGCGGCGCTGCTGGTGCGGCTGCACAACGTCGGCTTCTTCTGGGGCGACGTGTCGCTGTCGAACACGCTCTTCCGGCGCGACGCCGGCGCGTTCGCGGCCTACCTGGTCGACGCCGAGACCGGCGAGCTGCACGAGAGCGGGCTCACGCCCGGCCAGCGCGCGCACGACCTCGACGTCGCCCGCACGAACATCGCGGGAGAGATCATGGACCTCGAGGCCGGCGGCCGCCTCGAGGGCGGTGTCGATGCCATCGCGATCGCCGACGGCATCGTGTCGTCGTACCACTCCTTGTGGGCGGCGCTCACCGACAGAGAGACGTTCCGCGCCGACGAGGCATGGCGCCTCACCGAGCGCGTGCAGCGCCTCAACGCCCTGGGTTTCGACATCGGCGAGATGTCGATCCAGGCGACCGCCGACGGCACCCGCGTCTCGATCCAGCCGAAGGTCGTCGACGCCGGCCACCACCAGCGCCGTCTGCTGCGGCTGACCGGGCTGGACGTCGAAGAGAATCAGGCCCGACGCCTGCTGAACGACCTCGACGAGTTCCGGGCGCGGATCTCGCGCTTCGAGGACGAGGACATGGCGGCCCACGAGTGGCTGACGCGCGTCTTCGAGCCCGTGGTGAAGGCGATCCCGTGGGACCTCCGCGCGAAGCTCGAGCCCGCCGAGGTCTTCCACCAGCTCCTGGAGCACCGCTGGTACCTCTCCCAGGGCAAGGGCAAGTCGGTGCCCCTCGCCGAGGCCCTGTCGAGCTACATCGACGACGTGCTGCGCCACCGCCGCGACGAGGCGACCCTCATGGGCCCGTCGACCGAGACGGTGTCGCTGCCGGTCCTCACCGGCAGCAGCCCGATCATCGACGACGAGGACGTCGAGCTCGACTGGCGCGACCTCGTCTGATCCGCCCTATCGCGACGCGCGGTCGTCAGTACCCGACGGTGAAACGCTCTCGCGAGTGCTTCGGGTTCTCGATCTCGTCGAGCACCGCGATCGCGAAGTCGGCGCCCGAGATGAACGAGTCGCCGTTCTCGTCGGTGACGAGCACGTCGCCGCCGTCGCGGTACGTGCCGGTGCGCTCGCCGGGATGGAACGCGCCGAAGCCGCCGGCGGGGTGGATGTAGAACCAGTCGCGGTCGGCCGGACCTGACTGCAGGTCCTCCAGGATGCCGATCGCCTCCATGGACTCGGGCTTGTACTCCTCGGTGAACGAAGGCTGGTCGACGAGCCGCTCGCCACCCGGCGCGATGAGGCTGCCACCTGCCCCGCCGATCACGCCGACACGCACGTCGTCGGGAAGCAGCGAGATCAGTGCGATGAGGTTCGGGCGCACGAGGCCCGCCATGTCGCCGCGCGGTGCCACCGCGGAGACGACCGCGTCGACGCCCTGCAGCTGCGCCAGCAGGTCGGGCACATCGGTCAGCGAGCCTTCGATGTACGTCGCGCCCGGCAACCGCTCGCTGGGGATGCGGCGTGCGATGGCGAGCACGCTGTGCCCTCGGTTCACCGCCTCTTCGACGATGTGACGACCGGCGTACCCGGTCCCTCCGATGACGGCGATGCGAGCCATGCTCTCCCTTTCGACGGTGGACGACGTTCCTCGAGGCATAAAGGGCGCGCGCGACGCATTCATTCCCGCGAATGCGTCCTCGCCGTCCGAGTCGTCAGCTCCCTGAGCGCATCGTGGACACCTGATAGAGGGCGACGGATGCCGCGATCCCGGCGTTCAGCGACTCGGTCGACGCCGAGATCGGGATCGACACGATCTGGTCGCACGTCTCGGTGACCAGGCGCGAGAGCCCCTTGCCCTCCGACCCGACGACGATCAGGACGGGGCGGTCGGCGAGCTCGAGCGACGGAAGCGACACGTCGCCGCCTCCGTCGAGGCCGAGGACGAACACGCCCTGCTTCTTGAACTCCTTGAGCATCGAGGTGAGGTTGGCCGCGATCGCCACGGGGATGCGTGCGGCCGCGCCGGCGCTGGTCTTCCACGCGGCGGAGTTGACGCTCGCCGATCGGCGCTGCGGAACGATGACGCCCTGTCCGCCGAACGCCGCCGTCGAGCGGATGATGGCGCCGAGGTTGCGCGGGTCGGTCACGCCGTCCAGCGCCACGAGCAACGGCGTCTGGCCGCTGTCGACGACCCGCTCCAGCAGATCCTGCGGGTGGGCGTACTCGTACGGCGGGACCTTGAGCGCGACACCCTGGTGCACGCCGTCGAAACCGGCCATGCGGTCGAGCTCGGGACGGGTGACCTCGAGCACCGGGATCTCACGGTGCGTCGCGATCGACAGCATCTCTTTGACGCGGTCGTCCATCTCGACCCGCTGCGCGATGTAGAACGCCGTCGCCGGGATCTTGGCGCGCAGCGCCTCGAGCACCGAGTTGCGGCCGGTGACGGTCTCGGTGTCATCGTCCTTCTTCGAGGGCCGCGACGACCGCGCGGGCGACGAGCCGGGGGCGGCCTTGCCGCCC
>NZ_RRYE01000097.1 GCF_004010105.1 Microbacterium sp. CPCC 204701 | reverse complement strand
ACGCTCGTCGGCGGCACCTGCCTGAGTGCCGCCGGCACCCCACCCACACCGAAGGAGATACACCCCATGCCGCAGTCATCCGAGATCACCGCAATCTGGCCTGAAGGTACCCCAAAGCCGCTCATGCCGTACTCCCCGGCCGTGCGCGCCGGCGACTGGCTGTTCGTCGCGGGCCACCTCGCCAGCGACTACGAGAACGGCCTTCCCCCCGAGATCACCGAGGCGAACCCTAACCTCGTGAACCGCATGGGAGCGGAATCCGCCTACCTGCTCGACAACATCGCCAAGACGATCGCGGCAGCCGGTGGCGACTTCAACCGAGACTCCGTCCGCATATTCCAGTGGATGGTTTCCGACAAGCCCACACTCGAGGAGTTCGACGCGGGGGAGACCTGGCCGGACCTCAGCATCACGCCCTACCTTGACGCGCGAAACAAGCACATCACCGACCCGCGCCCGGCATCCACCGCGCTGAGCGTCCACGAGCTTCTCGTCAAAGACACCACCGTTGAAGTCGACGTCATCTGCCGCCTTGACGGCGCAGAAAGCGTCGGCATCCCCGTCCCCGCAGGTCTGCCCTCCCCGCTGGCCGGCTATTCACCCGCGCTCGTGCGCGGCGACTACGTGTTCCTCGCGGGCGAGATTCCCGTGGACTGGGTCGGCGACTACGGTCAGACAGAGCACCGCGGACCGCTGTCCGCCCTCGCTCCTGAAGCGCGCGTCAACCCGTACCTCTGGTACGGCAGCGAGATCGAGCAGCAGACCGACTACGTGCTCGGCAAGCTCGACAAGATAGCGAAGGCCGCAGGTACGACCCTCGATCGCACCATCAAAGCGGACGTCTACATCGCCCATCCGAGCGACTTCGCCGGAATGGACAAGGTGTGGAGCAAATACTTCCCGGAGAACCCGCCGGCACGCATGGTCATGCCGTACATGGGATTTGGCGGCAAGAGCAGCCGGATCGAGATCGCGTTGCAGCTCCTCACCGGCGAGTCGGAACTGACCATCGAGACCGTGCACACCGACCTCGCCCCGACCCCGATCGGGCAGGAGCCGCAGGCTGTCAAGTGCGGCGACCTGCTGTACTTCTCCACCCAGATGGCCTTCGCCGACGACGGCAACCTCGCTGACGGCATGGCGCGACGACCCGAATTCCCCTACTACGGGGCACCCGCGCGCGACCAGGTCCGATACATCCTCAAGAACGTCGCCGCCATCGCCGAAGCCGGAGGTACCGACCTCGAGAACATCGTCCGTCGACTGTGCTTCCACGACGACTTCGCGTTCTTCCAGGAAGCGATCGACGAGTGGGCGGCTCACTTCCCCGGCGTGAAGCCCGCATCCAGCACTATCGGCCTCGTCCCCGGTCAGATGGTCGTCCCCGGCGCCAAGGTGCTCCTGGACCTGATCGCATATGTCCCTCAGTCATGATCCCCAGGGACGGAAGACCGGGGAGGCCGTGAAGATGGCCTCCCCGGCACCCCGCCTCGTCGCGACCGGCCTCACTAAGCGGTTCGGCTCCTTCGTCGCGAACGACAGCATCGACCTAACACTCGAGCCTGGCCGTGTGCACGTCGTCCTCGGGGAAAACGGGGCCGGCAAATCCACCCTCATGAACATGCTCTACGGGCACCTTCAACCCGACGTCGGAACCATCTCGCTCGACGGAACTCCCGTCGACATCAACTCGCCGTCGGCAGCGCTGCACCACGGGATCGGCATGGTGCATCAGCATTTTTCGCTCGTCGGGTCCTACAGCGTCGCGCAAAACGTGATCCTCGGCGTCGAACCGCGTGGCGCGCTACTTCACCCCCGCGACATCTCCACTTCGGTTGCCAACACTGTCGCCCGGCTCGGCTGGGACTTCGACGTCGACAAGAAAGTTGAGGACCTGCCCGTCTCCGCCCAGCAGCGCGTGGAGATCCTCAAACTCCTCCACCGCGGTGCCCGCATCCTGCTCCTTGACGAACCCACCGCGCTGCTCAGCCCCACCGAGATCGACTCTCTGCTCGACATCATCGAGAAGCTCAAAGCCGACGGCGCGGCAATCCTTCTCGTGACCCACAAACTCCCCGAAGTCGAACGAGTGGCAGACACCATCTCGGTGATCCGCCACGGAAAGGTCACCGCCCGCTACGAAGACACCAACATCGCACCGGCCGAGATGGCCCGAGCGATGACCGGACGCGTCGACATACCGCAGATCGTCAGCAAACCGCGAACGCCGGGCGCACCCGTGCTTGAGTTGCGAGGCGTCACCGTCTCCGGCGTTCACGGTCACGACGTCATAAGCGACGTCGACCTCACCATCCACGAAGGCGAGATCGTCGGGATCGCCGCTGTCGAAGGCAATGGCCAGCATGAGCTCGTCCAGGCGATCCTCGGCACTGCCAAGATCCGCGCGGGCCGGATCGCTCTCGCCGGCCACGACATCACTGGACGATCCCCTCGACACGTTCGCGCTTCCGGCGTGGCAGTGATCCCTGCGGACCGGCGCGCAGAGGGCACGGTCAGTCCCATGTCGCTCGTGGACAACTACGCACTCACCACCGTGGCCGCCGGCGGGTTCCGGCGGGGACCGTTCCTCGATCGGCGCGCCATGACAGCAGCCGCGACATCCGCCATTGACCGATACGACATCCGACCGGGACGCCCCGCAGCCGCCGCGTCGAGCCTCTCCGGTGGGAACATGCAAAAGCTCGTCATTGCTCGCGAAATCGACGCCGAACCTCAATGCCTCATCGCCGTGAGCCCGACCTGGGGCCTCGACATCGGCGCGGTCGCGGACGTGCAACGCCGGCTCGTCGAGGTGCGTAATGCAGGTCAGGCCGTCCTGCTCAGCTCGCCCGACCTCGACGAACTGCTCGCCTTGTCCGACCGGATCGTTGTGCTCTACCGCGGCCAGGTCGTCGCCGAGTTCACCCGCGACACCCTCGAAGTCGATGAACTCTCACTCGCGCTAATGGGATCCACATCAAGCAGGAAAGCGTCATGAGCACCACCGTGAGTACCGCCCCCGCCCGCCTTCCCGGCGTCATCAATCTCATGGGCGCCGCCGCCGGCCTCGTCGGCGCCAACGTGCACTACAGTCAGCCGCTCCTTCCGCTCATCGCTCTCACCATGGGGGTCTCCGCGGAATTCGTCAGCGCACTGCCGGCCGTCACACAGATCGGATTCGCTGTCGGCCTGCTCATCGTGCTGCCACTCGCCGACATGATCGAGCGCAAGAAGCTCGTTCTCACAACGATTGTAATCGCGATGATCGCCCTCGTCGGGCAGGGTCTGGCGCCCAGCGTGGGGTGGCTGCTTCTCGCTGGGTTATTTGTTGGAGCCGCCAGCGTGGCCCCGCAGGTCTTGTCGCCCTTCGCGGCCTTCCTCGCCCCGCCCGGCCGCGAAGGACAGGCCGCGGGCACCGTTCTCTCCGGCATCCTCATGGGCGTCCTCCTGTCCAAGGTCGTCGCGGGCACAGTGGCCGCTACCGTGAGTTGGCAGGCCCTCTACATCGCCGCAAGCGCCGTCATGCTCGTCCTCGCTTTCGTCCTCTGGCGAGCACTGCCGACATCGCAGCCCACCGAACACCTCCGCCTCGTCGAGCTTCTCCTCTCGCCGATCCGCATGCTCCGCGCATACGGACGACTTCGACTTCACGCCTGGCTCGGATTCCTCGTCTCCGCGATGTTCATGGCGTTCTGGGCCACATATGCCATCCACCTTCACGCTGAGTTCGGGTGGGGCCCGTTTGTCGCTGGTCTCTTCGGGATTGCCGGGATCGCCGGGAGCCTGCTCGCCCCGCTATCGGGACGCGCCGTCGACCGCGGACGCGTCCTCACCGTCTTCATCGTTTCCGGGATCGCTGCGCTCGTTGCGTTCCTCGGGTTTGGGGTGGGCGGCGACTTCGCGATCATCCTTGTGCTCGGCATCCTCCTCCTCGACGGAGCGGTCGGCCTAGCCCACGCGGCCAACCAGGCACGCATCTTCGGCATCGACCCCGAACGACGCGGACGCCTCAACAGCGTCTACATGTTCTCCTACTTCATCGGCGGCGCCTTCGGGACGGCCACCGCAGCGGCGGCCTACGCGACAATTGGCTGGATCGGTGTGGCCATCACCGGGGCGACCCTCGCCGTGGTGGCGCTAGTCACGACATCTGTAGCCGCAAGACGGGGGATGTTCGCCGACTGACGCGCCCGGCACACAACCACACCCGAAAGCGTCAGTGCCTCGCCCCGGTGGCATTCCCAAACGTGCGACGGGCGCATAGGGGGCGTCGACGTTCGCGGCACTTCCGTGACCCTGCCCTCTGCAGGTCGTGTTCGGGGATATTGAGGCTCGCGTAAACCAGACCGCGCGGGCTTGCCGCGGGAGCCAGAGTTCCTGGCCGCGATGCGACATCGTCACGATTCTCTCCACTCTCGCAAGGCGGTCCTCAGATCAGCGCTGAGATCGCGCACGAGCGAGTCGAGACTCTCGAACGTCTCGTCCGTGAGGCTTTCGATGATTCCGAACATTGGGCGGTCGGAGAACGCGATCTCGACCTTCCCCCGGATTTCGTAATGCACGCTCCGGTTCCTAACCGTCTGCATCCCCTCCGCGGACAGTCGCGTGGCGTCGGTTGAACTGACAAGGGCGCGGAGTCTGTCGCGCCCGGGCGATGTCGCTCCTGGGTGCGCGTCCAAGACCTTCGTCAGGGACGACAACGCGTGCCACAGGCTGATGAACCGCGCACGGAACCCAGCTGTGACGTGGCGGCCTGTGACGAGGGGAATGAGAGTGGTCGCGGTGTTGACCTCGGACTCGATGAGGAGCAAGAGGAGCTTCTGGTCCAGGTTTAGAGCCCTGTCGTATGCCCCTTTGAGATAGCGCTTGACGAATTTGTCGTTGTCTTCGACGGCGTCAACTGGGGACAGTTCCAGAGTCGTGACTAGAGCGTCCGCGCTGCCGGAAAGGCAGACGTAGATCCGCAAAGCGGCAATCAGGTCTTCGCCGAACCTCCGGAAATACTCCGGGTAGTCTCCGGGGGGCACAGCCTCGAGGCCAAAGCGCATGTGGAGCGGGATGGTTGCACCAACGACGTATCCGTCCAGCGTGTAGAAGCCGAGGTCCGGTTGCAGCCAGGTGAACCCGGGCATTACGTCCCGGAAGAGCAGGGCCCGCTGCGACATCCACGCTTGATGGATTTCGCCCTCGAACTCCTTGAGCGGTTTGCTCTTGCTGGTTTGGTTGTCGAGCATCTTCGTTGCATGGCGGGCCAAAGCTATGGAGGGGTGCTCCTCAGGCGGCAGGAGGGCAACAAGCCCAGGCAAAGCAACGTCTGGGTTCGAGGAAGCGAGGAGTTCACGTCCCTCATACACGATGCGCGACACGTGCCCCGACAGGAGAAGCGGAGCCATCACGCGCGCCGGTCCGTCGTGACGGAGCGCACTCGTCAGAACGTCCCCAATCCACAGCGCATCTTCGAGCAGCAGTCTGCGGCCGACGGCGATACGACGTTCATCTCTAGTCGACACGTGGCGACCATATCGGAGTCGTTCGAGCGTCGTTTCGAGCGCCGCCGCGACATGCGGATCTGCCGATCCCTAAACGCGCGATGCCCGTGAGCCGCTCCGCGACGAGCGGCACGCGGGGGCCAGCACGCATTGACGGCCGCGACTGAGTGCCGGGCGTCTCCTGAGTCTGGCTAGCTTCGCTGGTCTCAGAGCACGAGAGTTGTGGGGCCCGGCCGATCGAAGCGCTCCGACGCCACTAGCCGAATCGAAAGCCGAACAGCCCTCCCGCGTTGACGCTTCGGGTCTGGCTCAGATGGACGTCGTGCGCGCGGCGCATCGCGGTCGTTATCCGAGCGCGTGCTCGATTCGGATCCCTTGATGGCCTCGGTCTCAGCTGCGGGTCGAATCAATTGAGGCTGTTGCTTTCGGCGATGACCTGCTGCAGACGCTGCTAACGCTGCGCGCTGTTGGGTCGGAGTTCCCGCAGCGCCGAGTGATAGATCGATGCTGCGAGCTTCGCGTTGACGTCGAGGGCGCGACCGATGCCGACGGTCGCATCGTCGTCACTCTCGGCTGCCATGACGGCACTGACGACGCGGTCGAGGGAGTGACTGGCGTAGGTCTGTGCTCGGACGTGCTCGATCTGCTGGTCCAGCATCCGGCGGCGGGTGGCCGGACTGGAGGCGGGGCGCGTGTTGCGCTTCCGGTTCTCCGAGATAGTCTGCCCGGACAGCTCAACCGACAAGGGCTGGACCGTTCGAAGGCCAAGACTTACCAGAACGGCATGGAGGTCGTACTTTCCGGGCTCTAGGCTGCTCCAGACGCCGGCATTGATCGAGACGGAGACCCGGGCGTACTCACCGGGGTCCAGAGGCACCGCCTTCTGCTGGCTCGATGTCATCCACCCGAAACTGAAGTCGGTCGATCCTGGAGCAGTGAACACTCCGACGACATAGAACCCGTCAACGTCTGACTCCCACCGTGCTGGACCGGTGTTGACCACGTCAACGACGTAGTCGCCGGTCGACGGACCTGAAGTCATCAGCGCCGGCCACCGCAACTGCAAGCCTCGGCGCCTATCGGCACGACTGGGACGCCGCGGCATCGGCTCCGGCTGCACAGTCGTGACCGAACCGGTGCGCTGAGCTTCGACGTGGGCGACGCGCCACAAGGTCCCATGAGGGTCCATTGGCGCGCCGATGACCGGCGCACCCGACTGATACCTCTTCAGCACGCGCCACCCGTCGGGCGGTGCATCTGACGCGGAAGAGGTGTCCAGGGAGACGAGCTCAGCGATCAACGCCACCAGGGAAACTCCAGGCTCACCAAGCGCGTGCGGATCCACGTCGGCCGGACCTACCTGTGGCGCATCCTCAGAGAAATCCATGACTCGATGCTCACACACCCACACCGTTCGTCTCCTACCTGATCACCGATCCTCATTCGGGCGCCAGCGCGATTTCGATCCCCATGAATGCAGACTTCCGGCGCGGCCCATACCCACGCTCGTCGGCGGATCGGCTCCGCGCACCACACCGCGCGAGGGCGATCGGTTTCAGAACGCGGGAGCTACGCCAATCGGGCGCGACTGCCCGTGATAACTAAGCCGATCATCGCGCCGGAGCTGGCGAGCAGTACCACGCTGAAGCCGATGATCATCAGGTCAATCAGTGGGGGAAGTTGCAGAACGGCCGTGAGCGCGAGCCCTGCTACGGCGAGGAACGCGGTGAAGGACGCTGCGAGGATGAGCGACCGGGTGCGGACCGATCCCACCCGCGCGATTCGTAGTCCCCGCGCCTTGTCAGGTGAGTATCAGCCGACTGGCTCCAAGTCTTCGCTGTAGTCGATCGCGTCGAAGTCCATTTGCCCGGTCGACACCCAGTTGTGCACACGGTTGGTGACCTCCCAACCGAAGATGTAAAGCTCGGAGGCCGACTGCCGTTCGTCACGATCACCCTGAAACGAGGCGACAGCGTTCCGCTCCATGAGCAGGGACTCTTGCTGAAAGATCCAGCCCGCGATCCTTGGCGCATTGTCGTCGGCACCGGCGGCGGCGCGAAGGTCGTTCTCTCGTCGCTGGAAGGTTTGCGCGGCCGCGAACTTTCCGCGCTCGGGCTCATGGCGAGGGTGAAGATAGGCGTTCACCGCGTATGCGAACTCCGCGCGTTTGGCGCGGGCTCGGTCGGCGTGGTCACGGCGAGCGAGCCGCCACGTCACCACCACAGCGGCGATAGCAACCGCGAAGGACCCAACCGCGCCGAGCAGCGGAATGCCTGCGTCAATCCACCATTCTGGCGACCACCACTCCGGCGCTGGGTCGACGATGTAGACCGGGATCGGTGTTGGATCGAGGGTAGTGAGCGAGACGCGAAGCACGACGCCGAGCGTATCGAGCAGTGCGGGGTCGTCACGCTCAGATCAGACCGCGTGCACGGTGTGTCTCCCACGCGCCTCATTCGCGCTCGTCTCGCCGGTTGATAGCGGGTCCACCGTTCGAGTAGCGGTGGGGCATGGGGCGATGTGGGCGCGTGCCGCCCGAATCTCGCCCGCGCTGTGCGGGACGCCCGTTTAGCCCGCGCGGTAGTTCCGCACGCTTTGGCGCCATAAACGAGCGGCCTCACGGAGGCCGACGCGCTCCCGACCCCTCCGCCTACTCGAGTCCCCACAGCTGCCGCAGCACAAGGAAGCGCCCCGCCGGTTCGGGTCCGGCGGGGCGCTCCCAACGCGCGGCCAGCGTCAGCCGCAGCTCGCCCCCGCGTACGACGCGGAGGCCTCGGCTGACTCCCCACCCGCGGTCGCGACCAGGCTCACCTCGCCGGCTGGGATCGACGCCATACGCGTCGCGAACGCCGCCGAAGAGGTCTTCCCAGGCTGCACAGCCCCGAGGTTCTTCGTGCCGTACGGCGTCGTCAGCGTGACGCTCACCGGCACCTCGCCGTTGTTCGTCGTGCGCACCACGAGCGTGACCTTGCCGGCCACGCAGCGCGTGTCGGCGGTCACGGAGACGGGCAGCGCCGGGGCGATCACGACGACGTCGGCCGTCACGGTGACCGCGGTCGAGCTGTAGAGCTGCTTGCCCGGCGCGTTCCACGCGGTCGATCCGCCCGCGCCCACCCACTGGTTGAGGTTCGCGCCGATCGTGCGCACCGTGCCGGTGGCCTGGTAGGTGCCCGGCACCGCGGTGTCGACTTCCGACAGGTCCCAGGTCACCAGCTGCGATGCCGTGCCTCGGCCGTACGCGAGCACCACGTCTGCCTCGGCCGGAAGCGCGACCCGCACGGCGGCTTCCGTCGCACCGGCCTCGACCTCGACCGCCCCGAGGTCGCTCGAGACGGCGGCGGTAGCATCCGCGTTCCGGATCTCGTCGTACTGCGCCTTCGCGAGCCCGACGATGCCGCCGTGCTTCGTGCTCGGC
>NZ_RRYE01000096.1 GCF_004010105.1 Microbacterium sp. CPCC 204701 | reverse complement strand
ATCGGCGCGCTGCTCGCAGGCTGCGCATCGGCGGCCGAACCGGGCGCCGCCGGCACGCCCGCCGCGCTCCGGCCCGCCGGGCTGACCGAACCGGGCGACTCGGTGCCTGACGTCACGATCACGCACGGGCTCAGTCCGTACGGCGACGAAATGCTCGCGGCGGCGGGGGTCGAGCGCGGTTACTTCTCAGATGTCGGCATCACCTTCGATCCCGAGCCGGTCGGCGTGAAGGCCGACCTCATCGCGGCCGTCACGCCGCTGCTGAACGGCCAGATCGAGATCGGCTCGGGGTATCCGCCTGCGCTCATCTCGCAGATGGACAACGTCGACAACGTCGTGGCCTTCCAGCTCCAGGACGTCTTCTACGGGTACCGCATCCTCGCTCCGGAGGGGAAGTACCGCACGCTCGAAGACGAGATGGACGACGGAAAGAGCTATGAAGATGCGCTCGCATCCGTGCTGAGCCAGCTCGACGGCAAGGACGTCATCCTGCGCGACCGCGTCGTGCCGACGTTCTACCAACTCATCACGTCGACCGCCGGCACCGACATGAGCACCTGGAACATCACCTATCTCACCAACCCCGACATTGTGCGGGCTGCGCAGGCCGGCCAGGCGGACTTCGTCTCGCCCACCGGCGCTGTCGAGATCGTACGTCTCCTCGGCGACGGGTGGGAGTCGCTCGTCGCACTCCCCGACGTCATCGAGAACAGTCCCGCCGAAGACACCGTCTCACTCCGTGCCACCTTCTCGGGATACCTCACGACGACCGAATACGCCGAGGAGAACTGGGACACGCTGCTGCGATACGCGTCGGTGATCTACCGTCTCGTCGACGAGTTCCAGGCCGACCCGGAGGCGGTCGCCGCGGACTACGTCGACCACCTGAACAGTTACACGGGCTCCTCGCTCACAGCGGTGGATCTCGCAGGCACGTTCGACGGGCTGTACTCGCTGCGCAGCTTCGAAGACGCCGCCGAGTTCTACGAGGACGAGGATGGCGCGTTCTACTTCGACACCGTCATGGGTGCGCAGATCGACTCGATCGCCGCGCAGGGGGTCATCTCAGAAGGGCACACCCCGGATCAGCTGAGCATCGCCGGCGACATCTGGAAGGCGCTCAAGGAGTACCAGAAGGCGGCCGACGTCGCGCTCGCAGAGGCCCCCGACGGCGACCTCAAGGCCGCTGCGCAGGCGCAGTACGACGCACGCAACTACCTCGACGCGTACCGCCTCGCAGCGGCGGCATCCGAGTGATTCAGTGCTGACGGTCACACTTCCAACCTCCCGCCCGGCGCGCCGCGTCGGGCGGGAGATCCGCCGTCCGCGCATGCGCGACTGGCAGTGGCGCGCGATCGGCATCCTGGCCCTGCTCGTCGCGTGGCAGATCGCGGCTCTGCTGATCGACTACCGCGCGATGCTTCCCTCGCCCATCGAGGTGACGATCGATTTCGCTACGAGCTTCGTCACCGACCCCGGTCTTGCCTATCTCGGCGTGCGCACACCGGGCGCCGGCATCAACATCCTCTGGACAGTGTGCATGGCCGCGCTGGGCTGGGCGCTCGGCTCGTTCCTGGGCGCGGCCGTGGGCCTGCTCAGCGCCCGCCTGCAGTGGGTGCGGAACGCCTCAGAGCCGGCCTTGTTCCTGTTCGGGTCGATCCCTGCGCTCGTGCTGGCGCCGTTCTGCCTCATCTGGTTCGGCCAGGGGCCGATCAGCAAGCTGATCCTGGTGGCGTTCTACTGCTTCGTCACCGTGGGCCTCGTTGCTCAGTCAGCCGCGCTGTCCCTTCCCTCCGCCTGCGAAGAGTACGCGTCGACGCAGGGGCTGGACTCCCGTCGCCGGTTCGTGCACGTCGTCGTCCCCGCATCCCTGCCCGCGGTGCTCGCGGGGCTGCGGGTCGCGCTGTCGACGGCGATCGCCGTGCAGACGACGGTCGAGCTTCTCGGCTCCCAGTTCGGCGCAGGGCGCATCATCGCGATCCGCGCGAGCCAGGGGGACGTGTCGGCAGTGCTCGGTCTGTCGATCGCGATCGGCATCGCGGCGATCCTCCTCGACCTGCTGCTCCAGCGCGGCATCCGTCTCTTCACCCGCTGGCAGTGACCTACCTATAGGAGAACAATGACCCCGACGACCATCGCGACCTGCGCGCCGGCGTTCGACATCTCCGGACTGACCGTGTCGTTCGGCGCGGGCTCGCAGTCCATCACCCCGCTCAAGGGACTGGACCTGACCGTTCCGCGCGGGCAGTTCCTGTGCATCCTCGGACCCTCGGGTCAGGGTAAGAGCACTCTGCTGCGATGCATGGCGGGGCTGCAGGAGGTTACCGAAGGCACCCTCCTGGCGGAGGGTGCGCCAGTGACGGGGCCCGATCCCAACCTGGGGATGGTGTTCCAGCAGGACGCCATCCCGATGTGGCTCCGCGTGCAGGACAACGTCTCCTTCGGCCCGCGCATGCGCCGCGTGCCGCAGCCGACGTGGCTGCCGCGGGTGCGGCATTTCATCGAGGCCGTCGGCCTCTCCGGCCGCGAGCGTGCGTGGCCCAAGGAGCTCTCGGGCGGTATGCGCAAGCGTGTCGCGATAGCCGCGGTGTTCGCCAACGATCCCGACATACTGCTGATGGACGAGCCGTTCGGATCCCTCGACTACTTCACGCGGGCCAATCTCCACGACACCCTCCTCGACCTGTGGAACGAGACGGGTAAGACGATCGTGTTCGTCACCCACGACGTCGACGAGGCGCTCAAGCTCGCCGACCGCATCATCGTGGTCACCGACGGCCGCGTCGGCTATGACATCGATCTGCCGTTCACCCGCCCGCGCGGCGACGATCTGCGCATGAATCCGGATGCCGACGCCATCCGCGCGCGCCTGCTCGAGGTGCTGCAGACCCCCGCGAGGATGCAGTCGTGAGTGGGGTCGCCTCGTCGCGACGCCTGGTCCTGCGCACGCGCCCCTCGGCCCTCAGCGTCGTCGCCGGCCTCGTTGTCGGCCTGATCGCGTGGGAGGTCGTCGCACAGTACTTCGCCGCCGCCACCGCCCAAGGCGATCGCGTCATGCCGTCTCTGCTCACGGTCGCCAGCTCCGGGGTCGTTGGGATCAGCGACTACTGGACGGGCGGCTGGGGCGTCGCGGCGACGAGCGCGGGAGGAGACCAGACCGTGCTCGGCGCCGTGCTCGCCCTCGCGGCCAATGCCGGCGTCACCCTGGCGCGCGTCGTCGTCGGCCTCGCGCTGTCGCTCGTCGTCGGGGTCGGGCTCGGCCTCATGCTGTCGGCCGTGCGTCCGGTGCGTCTCAGCGCGGGCGGCGCCGCCGAGATGCTGCGGATGCTGCCAGGGCTCGCGATGGCGCCGCTGTTCACACTGTGGTTCGGCGCGACCGATCTGTCGGCGATCCTCTTCGTCGTGTTCGGCGTCTCATTCATCCTCATCGTCGGCACGACGAATGCCGTGGCCAACCTGTCGCCGCACGTCCTCGAGTACCCCCGCACGCTCGGCGTGCGCGGGCTGAACCTGTGGCTGCGCGTCGTCGTGCCCGCGATCCTTCCCGAACTGCGCGGCACGCTGGTCTTCGGCGGCCTTGTCGCCTGGACGTCGGTGCTCGCCGGTGAGATCTACGGGCTGACGTCGGGGCTCGGGTGGATGCTCAACGAGACGCTGCGCTTCTCACTCGTAGACCGCATGGTGGTCGTTGCGATCGTATTCTCGGCGCTCGCGCTCGGGACGATGAAGCTGCTCGGCGGGCTGGTCTCCCGACTCACGCGCTGGGCGTGACCATCAGTAGTCGGTGACCGAGAGCGGCAGTTGCACACCGATCTCGTGGGCGGCTTCCTGAAGGTCGGGAAGCCAGCCCACGAGCCGGTCCATCGGCACCCGGAATGCCGGCGCCGAGATACACAGCGCCGCCCGGGTGAGGCCGCGTCCGTCCCGCACGGGTACGCCGATGGCGCGCACGCCCTGGTCGAACTCCTCGTCCGCGGTCGCGTAGTCCCGGGTGCGAACGAGCTCGAGCTCTGCGAGCAGCTTCTCGCGCGAGGTGATCGTCGTGGGCGACCATGGCGCGAGGTCGATCTGGTCGAGGAGCTGCTCCAGCTGCTCGGGCGGGAGTTGGCTCAGCAGCGACTTCCCGGTGGACGTCGCGTACAGCGGCTCGCTCTGGCCCACGGCGCCGCGGATGCCGACTGCCTGCTCGGTGCCCACCTTTTCGATGAACAGCGCGCGCGCGTTGCTCAGCACGGCCAGCTGGACCGTCTCGCCGGTGCGCTTGCTGAGCGCCCGCATGACCGGGTGCGCGATGCCGCCGAGGTCGGTGACGGCGCGCACCCGGTTCGCGAGTTCGAACACGCGGGTGCCCAGATGATAGGTCTTGCGCTCCGGATCGAAGGTGGCGAATCCGAGCGACGTCTCGGTGGCCAGAAGACGGTGCGTCGTGCTCACCGGCAGCGAGACCGCCCGAGCGAGATCGGTCACCGAGATGCCGTCGGGGTGCTGCGACAGCGCCTCGAGGATCGACAGCCCGCGGGCGAGCATCCCCTGCGGCTCTTCACCGGGCAAGGTCTTCTTGGCTCCCATGTGTCCCCGTTCCTTGTCGTGCCGTGCGCGGTCGCGTCAGAACGCGAGCTTGTCTTCGAACTCCGGCGCACGCTTGTGCATGAACGCCTCCGCACCCTCGGCGGCTTCGTCAGTGCCGTAGTACAAGAGGCAGCTGTCGTTCGCGAGCTGCGCGACGCCGTGCAGGCCGTCCTCTTCAGCGCTCACAGCATTCTTGAGCATCCGCAGGGCCGCCGGCGACATGGCGGTCAGTTCGCGTGCCACCGCGACCCCTTCGTCGAGGAGGCGATCCAGCGGCACGACGGTGTTGACCAGCCCCCAGCTCAGCGCCGTAGCGGCGTCGTACCGACGGCAGAGGAACCAAATCTCCTTGGCACGTTTGTGGCCGATCTGCCTGGCGAGCAGGTTGATCCCGTAGCCGCCGTCGAAGCTGCCGACGCGCGGGCCCACCTGGCCGAACACGGCGTTGTCGGCCGCGATAGACAGGTCGCACACCTGCTGCAGCACCTGACCGCCCCCGATCGCGTAACCGGCCACCAGGGCGATCACCGGCTTCTCGATGCGGCGGATCGCGACCTGCACATCGAGCACGCTCGCCGGAGCGATGTCGCTCGTCGCTCCTTCTCCCCCTTCACCCTCACCCGTGCGCTCGGAGAGGTCGGCGCCGGAGCAGAACGCCTGATCGCCGGCACCGGTGAGGAGCACTACGCGCACCGCCCGGTCGTGCCTGGCGCGCGCGAACGCGTGCACCAGTTCGGCGCTGGTCAGCGGACGGAAGGCGTTGCGCTTGTGTGGACGCTCGATCGTGATGAGCGCGATCCCGTCATCGCTCGCACGGTACGAGATGTCGCTATAGGTGCCGGACGTGGCCCAGCTGTCGGTGATCGGCATGTCTCTCCTTGGTAGGCGCCTAGCCCCTCGATTGACGTGTACGCGACGATGCGCTTACGCTGTGTATTCTACAGGGTAGATAAGCCTTCCGCTAGATGGAACGGCGGAGAGGACGTCGTGAAGCGAATCGGCATCGACGCGGGCGGTACCTTCACCGACGCGGTGTTGTGGGACGACGAGCGAGGGATCATCAGCGCGACAAAGGTCTCCTCGCGAGGTCACGACCCCGCCGGCGCCGTCGTCGCGGCGGCACGGCGCGTTGTAGAACTTGCCGACGGCGTCTCCGACGCCGATGTCGAGGAGCTCGTGCACGGCACGACGATCGGAACCAATCTCGCGCTCGAGCGCAACGGCCCGCGCATCGCGCTTCTGGCCACCCGGGGCTTCCGCGACGTGCTCGAGATCGCGCGGCTGACTCGTCCCGCCTCGGCGCTTTACGACCTGCTCGACCCGGGACCCGCGCCGTTGGTGGCCCGCCGTGATCGCTTCGAGATCCCGGAGCGGCTCGACGCCCGCGGAGCGGTGATCGAGGCGCTCGACGAGGAGGCGGTGCGCGCGGCGGCCCGCATCATCCGCGCGCGCGGGGTCACGAGCGTCGCCGTCAGCTTCCTGTACGCCCACGTCGACGGAGCCCACGAGCGCCGCGCCGCCGCGATCCTCCGTGAAGAGATCCCCGACCTCGCGGTGTCGCTGTCGTGCGACGTGCTACCGCAGGTGCGCGAGTTCGAGCGCACCGCCACCACGGTGCTCAACGCGTACCTCAAGCCCGTCTGCGCGCCGTACCTGCGCGAGCTGACCGGCCGCATCGCGGAGTGGAACCCCAACGTGCGCACCTGGATCATGCAATCGAACGGCGGCGTGACCTCCACTTCGCACGCGGCGCACACGCCCGTCAACCTGCTTCTCTCAGGGCCGTCCGGGGGAGTCGTCGCCGGGCGTCTGGTGTCACGCCAGACCGGCATCCCGAACACGATCACCGTCGATATGGGGGGAACCAGCTTCGATGTGTGCCTCATCGCCGACGCGGAGGTTCCCCTGACCACGAGCAGCCGCACCATGGACCTTCCCGTGCAGGTGCCGACGGTCGACATAGAGACGATCGGAACCGGCGGCGGCAGCATCGCCCACGTGGACGCCGGCGGCCAGTTCCTCGTCGGACCGCAGAGCGCCGGCGCGAACCCTGGACCGGCCGCATACGGTCGCGGGAGCACGGAGCCCACCGTCACGGACGCGAACGTGGTGCTGGGCATCCTCGAAGACGGGGTGCGCCTCGGCGACGACGTCACGGTGGACCGCTCTGCGGCGCTGGCGGCATGTGCGCGCCTGGGCGATCGGCTCGGGCTGGGCGCGGTGGCGACGGCCCTCGGCATCCGTCGCATCTCGAACGCGGCGATGGCGGGCGCCGTCCGCGCGGTCTCGGTCGGCCGCGGATACGACCCGCGCGACTTCGCGCTGAATGCGTTCGGCGGGGCGGGGCCCATGCACGCCGCCGACATCGCGGCGGAGCTCTCGATCCCCACGGTGATCGTCCCGCCATCGGCCGGCGTGCTGTCGGCGGTCGGGCTGGTGGTGTCGGACGTCGTTCACAACCACGCCGCGAGCTTCATGGCGCGGCTGGGCGACGGCGTCGAGGACGCGCTCGCCGCCGCCCTGATCGCGCTCGCGGATCGGGCTCGCGCGCACCTGGCGTCGGAGGGCGTCCCCGCAGTCGATCAGACGATCCTGTACGGGCTCGACCTGCACTACGCCGGGCAGAACACCTCCATCACCGTGCCGGTCGACCGCATCGACGTGCCCGGCTGGACCGGGCGCGCGGCGGATGGCTTCCACGGTCTGCACGAGCGTCTCAACGGGTTCCGAGTCGACGTGGAAGCGATCGACATCGCCGTCGCGCGCGTGACCGGCATCGGCGTCGTGACCGGTGGAGAGCGCACCGGCACGCCCGGCCCACCCGTCGCCGCGACCGCGGCGGGTACCCGCACGCTGCACGTCTCGGCCGCCGAAGAGGCGACCGTACCGCTGTTCCGACGCACCGACCTGCTTCCCGGCCACTGGTTCGAGGGCGCCGCGATCGTCGCCTCCGACAACACCACCGTGGTGGTCCCGCCAGGATCCCGTTCCGTCGTCGACGCCCACGGCAACCTGCTGCTGCACCTGAAGGGACGCGCATGACCCTGCTCACCGACCAGACCGACACCGCGCTCGACGCGATCACCTTCTCGGTCATCGACGCCGGCCTGCGCGCTGCGGTCGCCGAGATGAAGGCTGTCGTGCTGCGCACCGCGTACTCGAACCTCTGGCGCGAGGCCGGCGACCTCTCCTGCGCGCTGCTGGACGCGTCCGGCGACATCGTCGTGCAGGGTGTCGGCGACATTCCGATCCATCTGGGCAGCATGCCGATGACGATGCGGGGCGTCCTCGATCGCATCGACGCGGCGGACCTTCGCCCGGGGGACGTCGTGCTGCAGAACGATCCCTATCGCGGCAACAACCACATGCCCGACTTCTTCATGGCCAAGCCGGTCTTCGCCGACGGGCGCCTCATCGCGTTCGCCGCGGTGCGCGGCCACTATGTCGACATCGGCGGTGCCGCACCCGGCAGCTACTTCACGCTCGCTACCGACATCTTCGGAGAGGGGCTGCGGATGCCGCCGGTGAAGATCTATCGCGAGGGACTCATCAACCAGGATGTCGTCGACATCATCACTGCCAACGTCCGCAACCCGGCCGAGCGCATGGGCGACATGCGGTCGCAGTACGCCGGGTGCGTGACGGCGGAGCGGCGCCTCCTCGACTTCTGCGAGCGGTACGGAGCGGAAGTCGTGGTTCAGTCCATGCGCCAGGTGCTCGACGTGAGCGAGCAGCGAGCCCGAGCGGCGTTCCGCGCGATCCCCGACGGCCGCTACGAGTTCGAGGATCACTGCGACGGTGACAGCTTCGATCCGGCTCCCATCGCCATCCGCGCGGCCGTGGAGGTCTGGGGCGACGAGGTCACGATCGACTTCACCGGATCGTCGCGCCAGTCGCGCGGCGGCATGAACAGCCCGCACGGGGTGACGGTGTCGGCGGCGTACTTCGCCCTCAAGGCGCTCTCCGAGCCGCACACCGCGTCGAACTCGGGCTCCTACCGCCCCGTCACGATCATCGCACCGCAGGGCACGATCGTGAATCCCCACGCGCCGGCCCCAGTGGTCGCGGGCAACCACGAGACGTCGGCCCGCATCGCCGATGTCGTGCTCGGCGCGCTCGCCCAAGCCGTGCCCGATCTCGTCCCGGCGGCGGGCACGGGAAGCGCCACCGTGCTCATCGTCGGGCGGGAGGACGTGCCCGACGACGCCATCATGTACGAGGTGCATGGCGCCGGCCAGGGCGGTTCGCTGCGCGCGGACGGCTCGCACGCGCGGCGCACCAGCATCGGCAACACGGGCAACACCCCGTCCGAGCTGCTCGAGGCGGCGCACCCGGTGCGCGTGCTCTCGTACGGGCTCACGCGCGACGGGGGCGGCGCGGGCCGCACCCGCG
>NZ_RRYE01000095.1 GCF_004010105.1 Microbacterium sp. CPCC 204701 | reverse complement strand
GCGGGGTACGAGGCGTTCGACGACGAGCCGCCGGCGCAGCCGATCCAGGCCGCGCTCGCGGCGCCCTATGCGCACGTGACCGCTCCGCTGCGACGGCTGGTGGATCGCTGGGGACTGCTCGTCTGCGAGGCGCTCGTGGCGGGCGACGAGGCTCCCGGGTGGGTGCGATCGTCTCTCGGCGAGCTGCCGCGGATCATGGCGACGAGCAGCGGGCTCGCCGGACGGCTGAACTCCGGCGCGATCGACCGGATCGAAGCCGCCGTGCTCGCAGATCGCGTCGGCGACGAGTTCGAGGCCGTCGTGCTCGCCCAGAACACGTCGCACACGCGCATCCAGCTCGCCGATCCGGCGGTCGAGGCATCCGTCGACGGCATCTTCGGCGAGCCCGGCAGCGAGGTGCGCGTGCGTCTGCTCGCCACGAGCATCCGGACCGGGACCCTCGCGTTCGAGCCCGTGCACTGACCGGCTCTTGCGGTGCGTCAGCAGCCGGGGCCGCGGGGGTTCTCGATGCAGGTGCGGTCGACGAGCGCCATGCGCACCTCGACGACCTGGACGGGGTAGTCGGCGGAACGCGCGGTGACGACGCCATCGACCGGGCGCCATCCGGTGCCGAAGTCCACCGCGGCGGCGTACTCGATCGTCACCCCGGTCGCGTAGGTCCCGCGTTCCGCATAGACGTGACTGGTGCTCGTCGGAGTGAACTGGGCGACCCCGGATGCCTCCCATGAGGTCCCCCCGGACGCCGCACGCAGCGTCGAGCCGTCGCCGTACGAGAACACGTACGCCGTCGGAGTGAACCGCACGGTCACGGGGAAGCCGAGCAGGACTCCGGCGAGCTGCTGCGCGGAGGCGCCGGCGACGAAGTTCGCGGGCATGCCCACGACCCCGAACCCTGCCGGCTCGCCGCCGAGGGTGGGCGTGGCGGGCCGGAACGAGACGAGGTCGGCGAGCGTCACCTCCGGGAAGCCGGGATCGACGGGCTCGGCCGGCAGGTCGGGCCGCTCGCAGCGCTCGGCGGGGGCGTCGCACGGCATCTGATTCGTCGGCTCGAGCGGCATCGTGGGGGCCGGAGGCTGGGCGCCGGGAGCGGCTTGCGGGCCGCTGGAGTCGTTGGCACCGTCGTAGTTTTGCTCGAGGCCGACAGATACGTCCGTCCCGCTGTTGGCGGTCGACCAGTTGCAGACACCAGTCGCGGCAAGAGCTGGAGTGCAACCCGTCGAGACTCCGCTCGGACTTGAGAAGCCTGCCGAGCCAGCAAGGACGAGTACGAGCGTGACGACAGCCTGTCTTAACATTCGTCGCTTTCCGACGTGACGCTACGTTCTATCAGCATCGGGTCGCCGAGAACGACTAGGGCGACCCGGAGCGAGGTGCGTGGGTCGCGGCCCGGCATTGTTACGTCCTGACCAGATGCGTTGACCACTCGAGTCCGCGAGGAGTCCAGGCAAACGTCGATCTGCGTATCGCCCGTTACAGGATCAGTCACAACGGCCGCGATGTGCAGGATCGAGCTCTCGCCCTCGATCCGGATGCCCAACTCCTCGAAGGATCGAATCGCCTCTAAGTCATCCTCAAGCGCCGAACCGACGAGAAACGACTGCGGATCGGGGTCTGACCCCGCATCCGAATACCGCGCGTTCACTGCATCGATGTACGCGCGGTACGTCTCCTCTGCCGCCGCGAACGCCTCTTCCTCGGTCGAGAACACCGCGGTCGGCGTGGGTGCCGGCTCGGGCGCCGAGCCGAGGCATCCGGTCAACGCGATGACCGACGCCGCCAACAGAACGGCCGCCGTCGTTGCTCGCAGGATCACCCGACCAACGTAACCGGCGCTCCGGCAGGTGGCCGCGAGTTTTCCACAGGCCCGAGACGTCCACCGCCGAGCACCGCCTGCCGCGTTGACGAACCGTTATGAATCCGTGACCAGAGGTTCTCCCCGGATGGCAGGGAACAGATATTCGAATGTCGGAGGTCCTTGAGAGCATGAAGTATGACGTTCTTCTCCGATCTGCAAGCGGCGCTCGACGCGCTCAGCCGCGTGGTCGGCGAAGACCTCGACGGCATCGCCGTGCCCAGTGCGGTCCGGCGGCTTCCCGACGAGGCGGTGGTCGAGGTGATCGCACAGGCCAGCGTCCTGCTGCGCGGGGCGGAGTCGCTGCGGATCGCCGCATCGGGCACGGTGGCGGAGCGATCCACTCGCGACGCCGGTCACGACGGGCTGGCACAGAAGCGCGGGCACCGTTCCCCCGTGTCACTGATTCAGGACCTCACCGGCACGAGACGCGCCGACGCCGCCAAGCAAGTGCGACTCGGTGAGGCACTCGCGGCCGGCATCCGCGATACTCGCGATGATGCGTCGGGTCCCGACACCGCAGAACCGACGGGCGGCGTCGCGGATGCAGCCTGCGCCGCGCCGACGTCCCCTCCGACACATCAGCGGCCCTGGCATGCGGTACTCGGCGACGGGCTCATGACCGGTGCCCTCACCTCCGCGCAGCACGACGCGATCTTCCGCGGGCTCGGTGAACCGCCGGTTCCGGTGCTCACCACGGAAGGCGCCGCCGGCCCCGATGCGACTCCCGAAGACGCGACCGCCCACGAGTTGTCTGCGCAACAGATCACGAATCAAGAATTCGCGGCGGCGTGGGCGTCCGCCGCAACGCAGCTGATCGATGAAGCCGCGGTGCGCACGGTCGAGGAGTTGGCGTCGGCGGCGCGCTGTATCCGCGACATGCTCGACCCCGTCGGCGCGGAACGGCGATTCGAGGAGCGGTTCGAGGCGCGCGCATTCCGCACGTGGATCGATCGTGACGGCACCCGCCGCGGCTCGTTCACGTTCGACGACGAGGGCGGCGCCTGGATCCAGACCGTCATCGACAGCGCGCTGCGCCCGCGCCGCGGAGGGCCACGGTTCGTCGACCCCGAAGAGAAGAAGCGGGCCGACGAACTCGCGACGGACCCGCGCACCAACGACCAACTCGCCTACGACCTCGTCATCGACGTCCTGCGCGCCGGAGCCGTCGCCGAAGCCGACGCGGTGTTCAGCACGCGGCAGCCGGGCGTGCGGATCATCGCCACCGCCGCAGCCCACCGCGAATCGCTCGAGAGCCGGCCCGCCGTCGCGGTCTTGGAAGACACCGACGCCTCCCTCCCGGGCTGGCTGATCGCACAGCACATGTGCGACGCGGGCGCTCGCACCGCGACCCTCGATGCGGAAGGCAACCCGCTCGACCTCGGCCGGGAGGCACGCCTCTACACGTCGAAGCAGCGCCTCGCCCTCGCCGTACGCGACGGCGGATGCCGCTGGACCGGCTGCGACCGTCCCGCGTCCTACTGTGAGGCCCACCACATCGACCCCTACGCCGAGGGCGGCCGCACCGATATCGACCGCGGCATTCTGCTCTGCCGCTTCCACCACATGCAACTGCACCACGGCGGCTGGCGCATCACCCGCCGCGGCACCGACGACTTCCTCCTCCATGCGCCGGACGGCAGCGAGCCCATCGCACTGCCCATCCGGCTCGCACGCCGCTACGCCTTCGGGGACCTCCAACCTCCACCCCGAAGATTCCGCCCGGCCGCCTGACGTCCCGACGAAGTTCCAGCACCCACCACCGAGGGCTTCGCCGCCGCGCCCCGCCGCCTGACGTCCAGACGAACTCCAGCGCCCACCGCCGAGGGCTTCGCCGCTGCGCCCCGCCGCCACCGACCCGCTTCCGCCGCCGCTGCGCTTCCGCTCGCGGCGCCTACTCCGCTCGTCCCGTCTCGCCCCACTGCTCCATCGCCGCACGGAGATGGCGCGGCGTCAGCATGAACATCGGCTCGATCTCCTCCCAGCCCGGCTCCTTCACACGACGGCTGAACGCGGCGTGATCGGCGTCGACCGGATTGGATTCGTCCAGCCCGCCGCCGTCCTCACCCATCAGAGCGAAGTGGTAGATCCACACAGACCCATCCGCCTCGCGATGCCGGAACGTCGCCTCGAACACCGCCCGCTCGGCCGGAAGCGTCTCGAGACACTCGTCGTATCGCGCCGTGAGCATCGCCATCCACTCGTCGAGCTCGCCTTCCATGCCGTCCCTGATCCGGGCGCGGCTCAGCTCCAGCCGCAATCCGCTGGGAACGGTCGCGGGCATCATGAACCCCGCAAAGTCGCGCGGGGCGGGGCGGAACGGGATTCGAGGCACCACGTCGTCAGCCATGGCACCACTCTGCCACTCTGGCTTGCACGATCACGTGCGCAACCGCGTCAGCCGTCCAAGGCGGCGAGCACCTCCGCGATCATCCGATGCCCCTGCGCCTCGAACTCCGCGTCACCCACCTGATGTGCCCAGACAGCGGTCCCGATCGCCTCACGGATCCGCATGAGCAGCCAATGCGACGGATGCCTCGGATCACGGCCGTACCCGGCGAAGAAGGCTTCCTCGCACTCCGGCGCGGCCCGCCACTCCTGCGCTGCGAGGCGCGAGAAGTCAGTCGCCGCGGGCCGGAACGCGAAGCGCCCGAAGTCGATCACCCGCAGCTCGTCGCCCTCGACCAGCCAATTGCGCGGCTGCCAGTCTCCGTGCGTCGGCACCAGCGGCGCTTCCACGGGCGGCAGCTCGGCGAGAGCCGCGCGCAGCCTCGCCTCGACCTCGGGCGCGATCGCGTGAGCCGAGTCCAGCCAGGCGAGGGCGCGGCGAGTGGCCGCGGCATCCGTCCCCTCCGAAGCGCGGCTCGCCTGTTCGTGGAACGCGCGAAGAAGCTCGCCCGCGCGACGGTGGACCGCGGGGTCGGTCGCGGCGCCCGTGCGGTACGCCAGCTCTCCCGGCAACCGGTCGACGACGAGGATGCGTGCGTCGCGGTCGCCGTGCAGAAGCCGCGGGGCATGCCCGGTCGAGCTCCAGACGCTCACCGCACCGGACTCATACGCCTCCATCTCGCGAACGAAGTGGTGGTCCTCCGGCGTGGCCGCCTTGACGATCGCGTCGCTCCCCCGATCGCGCACATGCAGCACGACGGTGTCGACGAGGTTCCAGCTGAGATCGGCGACGACCTCGGCACCCGGCATCCACTCGGCCAGGCGCGTCCGCTGCGCCACGGAGAGGCGATCCACGCCCCGACCTCAGGAGGTGACGACCTGCGCCGTCCCGACCGGCGCCGCCGGACCCATCTCTTCGGCGATACGGTTCGCCTCTTCGATGAGGGTCGCGACGATCTCGGACTCGGGCACGGTCTTGATGACCTGGCCCTTGACGAAGATCTGTCCCTTACCGTTGCCGGAGGCGACGCCGAGGTCGGCCTCACGCGCCTCGCCGGGACCGTTCACGACGCAGCCCATGACCGCCACGCGCAGCGGCACGGTCATGTCCTTGAGGCCCTCGGTCACGTTGTCGGCCAGCGTGTAGACGTCGACCTGGGCGCGGCCGCACGAGGGGCACGAGACGATCTCGAGCTTGCGCTCGCGCAGGTTCAGCGACTGCAGGATCTGGTGCCCGACCTTGACCTCCTCGGCCGGCGGGGCCGACAGCGAGACGCGGATCGTGTCGCCGATGCCCTCTCCGAGCAGGATGCCGAACGCCGTCGCCGACTTGATCGTGCCCTGGAACGCCGGGCCCGCCTCGGTCACACCGAGGTGCAGCGGCCAGTCGCCGCGCTCGGCGAGCAGCCGGTACGCCTTGACCATCACGACGGGGTCGTTGTGCTTCACCGAGATCTTGAAGTCGTGGAAGTCGTGCTCCTCGAACAGCGACGCCTCCCACACGGCGCTCTCCATGAGCGCCTCCGGGGTCGCCTTGCCGTACTTCTCGAGCAGCCGCTTGTCGAGCGAGCCCGCGTTGACCCCGATCCGCAGCGACACGCCCGCGGCCTTGGCCGCCGCCGCGATCTCACCCACCTTGTCGTCGAACTGCCGGATGTTGCCGGGGTTCACGCGCACCGCCGCGCAGCCGGCGTCGATCGCCTGGAACACGTACTTCGGCTGGAAGTGGATGTCGGCGATCACCGGGATCTGGCTCTTCGCCGCGATGATGTGCAGCACGTCGGCGTCGTCCTGCGAGGGCACGGCCACGCGCACGATCTCGCAGCCCGACGCGGTGAGCTCGGCGATCTGCTGCAGCGTCGCGTTGATGTTCGTCGTCGGCGTGGTCGTCATCGACTGCACGCTCACCGGCGCGTCGCCGCCCACGAGCACCTTGCCGACCTTGATCTGACGGCTCTTGCGACGGGGGGCGAGAGTTTCAGGGACCTTCGGCATCCCGAGATTCACGGCTGGCACGGCATAGAGCCTACGCGCGAGTCCCGGGCTGAGGCTGGCCGGAGGCTGAGCGGATGCCGAAGCCGAGGCATCCGCCGTCTCCGCTGCGTCCGGCGCACGGTGTATGTTTCCCGCCATGAGCCTGAGCCATCACCTCGGACGCATGACCGGCCGGGACCCGAACGAGGCGCACCGCGGGGCCACTCCCCTCGAGCTGCTGTTCGACCTCGTGTTCGTCGTCGCCTTCAGCCAGATCGGCTCGCAGGCGGCGCACTATCTCGAGCTGGGCCACGTCTCGACCGCGCTCCTCGGCATCGTGTTCTCGACGTTCGCGGTCACGTGGGCGTGGATCAACTATTCGTGGCTCGCCTCGGCGTACGACACCGACGACGCATTCTTCCGCATCGCGACGCTCATCATCATGGTCGGAGTTCTCATCGTCGCCCTCGGCGTGCCCGACGTGTTCCACTCGATCGACGAGGGCCACATCTTCGACAACACGGTCATGGTGGCCGGGTACGTGGTCATGCGCATCGCGACGATCGCGCTGTGGGTCCGCGCCGCGCGGCACGACGAGAAGCGTCGCAAGACGTGCATGGCCTACGCCGTCAACGTCTCCATCGCCCAGGTCGGGTGGATCGCCCTGATCTTCCTCAACCTGCCGCTCGGGATCACGCTCGTCTTCACGACTCTCCTGGCGCTGTTCGAGCTCGCGGGGCCGTTCTTCGCCGAGAAGCGGTATGGCCCGACGCCCTGGCACGCACACCACATCGCCGAGCGCTACGGCCTCCTCGTGATCATCACGCTCGGCGAGGTGATCCTCGGCACGATCCTCGCGATCTCGGCGGTCATCGAGGAGGACGGCTGGTCGGTCGAGGCCGGGCTCGTCGCCTTCGGAGGCACGGCGCTCGCGTTCGGCATGTGGTGGAACTACTTCGCCATCCCGTGGGGCGAGGTGCTCAAGCATCATCGCTGGCGCGGGTTCCCGTGGGGCTATCTGCACCTGTTCATCTTCGGCTCGCTCGTCACGGTCGGCGCCGGACTCCACGTCGCGGCGAACGTCATCACCGACCACGCCCATGTGGACGCCACCTTCGCCGTGCTGTGCATCGCTGTCCCCGTGCTCGTCTACGAGACGTTCCTGTTCGGGATCTACGCCATCACCGTCATGCAGTTCGATCCGTTCCACGTCTGGCTCTACCTGGGGTCGGTGGGCGCGCTGGCCGCCAGCCTCCTGGCGGCGTCGCTCGGCGCCTCGATGGGGGTGGCCCTGCTGCTCATCGCGTGCTCGCCCGCCGTCGTGGTGGTCGGGTACGAGACGGTCGGCTGGCGCCACGGCGCCGAGATGCTGGAGCGCGCCACCCGCTGACGGCGGACGGCGACCCGCGGTCGCGCTGTGGTAGGTTCGGCGCATGTCCGCGCACCTGTCCTGGTGGCTCACCGCATAGGCGGTGGGTTTCGCGCGACTCAGACCGCCTCCGGGGCGGTCTTCTTTTCGTAAGGGATGCCTCCCCACGACGAAAGAACCACAGCCATGACCGGGCCCGCCCACCCCTCGCTTCGCGAGATCGCCGCTCGCGGCATCCCGTTCGCCCTCATCGCCCGTGACGGCGCGACCGTCGAGCTGCTCGCCGGCGAGGTCGCCGACGTCGACCTGCTCGGCGACATCCCGCTCACCGCCGACGACGGCACGCCGCGCGAAGTCCTCGCGCTCGTGCCGTTCCGGCAGGTGCGTGAGCGCGGGTTCGAATGTCACGACGACGGCGCTCCGCTGCGCTGCCTGATCGTCGACGAGCGGTTCGCGATCCCGCGTGACGAGGCGCTGGCCCAGTTGCCGACGACGGCGATCCCGCTCGAGGACCCCGGCTTCGACATCTCCGACGACGAGTACGCCGACATCGTGCGCCGCGTCATCGCCGACGAAATAGGCCGGGGCGAGGGCGCCAACTTCGTCATCCGCCGCGATTTCGCCGCGGGCGTGCCGACGGATGCCGCGACCGCGGCGCTGACGTGGTTCCGGGCACTCCTCGAGCACGAGCGCGGCGCGTACTGGACGTTCGCGGTCGTGACGCCCGGCCACGTCGCGGTGGGCGCCAGCCCCGAGGCCCACGTGAGCTCGCGCGACGGCGTGGTGACCATGAACCCGATCTCGGGCACGTTCCGCCACCCCGACGGGGGGGCCACCCGTGAGACGCTCACCGAGTTCCTGGAGTCGACGAAGGAGACCGAGGAGCTCTTCATGGTCGTCGACGAGGAACTCAAGATGATGAGCGCCGTGTGCTCCGACGGCGGCCGAATCACGGGCCCGCACCTGAAGGAGATGTCGCGACTCACCCACACCGAGTACGTGCTGCGCGGGCGCAGTCGGCTCGATCCGCGCGACATCCTGCGCGAGACGATGTTCGCGCCGACCGTCACCGGGTCGCCGATGCAGAACGCGTGCACCGTGATCGCGCGGCACGAGCGGTCGCCGCGCGGCTACTACTCCGGCGTCGCAGCGCTGTTCACGCCGCGCCCTCCCCGACGTGTCGATGACTTCGCGGAACCGCATCCCGAGGCCGGCGAGCCGACGCACGACCTCGACGCGCCGATCCTCATCCGCACCGCGTACCTGCAGGACGGACGCCTGCGGGTGCCCGTCGGCGCGACGCTCGTGCGCCACTCCGACCCGTACGGCGAGGTCGGCGAGACCCACGGCAAGGCGGCGGGCGTGCTGGGCGCGATCGGCGCGGTGCCGCGCGACGGCGCGG
>NZ_RRYE01000094.1 GCF_004010105.1 Microbacterium sp. CPCC 204701 | reverse complement strand
CGATGTTCGCCGGCTTCTATTTCTGGTGGCCGAAGTGGACGGGCAAGATGCTCAACGAGCGCCTGGGCTACGTGCACTTCTGGATGCTGTTCATCGGCTTCCACATGACCTTCCTCATCCAGCACTGGCTCGGCGTCGACGGCATGCCGCGTCGCTATGCCGATTACTCGGGCGAGGACCAGTTCACGTGGGAGAACCAGGTCTCCACGATCGGCGCGATGCTGCTCGGTGCGTCGATGATCCCGTTCCTGTTCAACGTGTGGATGACCTCGCGCAAGGCGCCGAAGGTGACCGTCAACGACCCGTGGGGGTACGGGGCGTCGCTCGAGTGGGCGACCTCCTGCCCCCCGCCGCGGCACAACTTCACCTCGATCCCGCGGATCCGCAGCGAGCGGCCCGCGTTCGACCTGAACCACCCCGAGGCCGGCATCCCCGTGGGCGTCGGCCCCGCGAAGGACGCACCCGACGCCGCCGTTCAGGACGCCGAGACCGGCGAGCAGAAGTGAGGCGATGACCCGGGTGCTCTCGGCTGGCCCGGCCCGAGAGGGTGCCGCGTCCGGCGCGCCGTGGCCCTCGCCCTGCCCAGCCCCCTAGGGTGAGTCGGGTGACCACGGACACCACGATCACCGCGGGCATCGCCGTCGACGGCGTGCGCCGCGCGTTCGGAGAGGTGCAGGCGGTGCGCCACGTGACGCTGCGGGCGCACGCCGGCCGCGTCACCGGCCTCGTCGGCCCCAACGGCTCGGGCAAGACGACGCTGCTGCTCATGCTCGCGTCGCTGCTGGCCCCGGATGCCGGCTCGATCCGCATCGACGGCATCGACCCGGTGGCAGAGCCGCAAGAGGCCCGCGCCCGCATCGGCTGGATGCCCGACGCGCTCGGCGCGTGGGGCACGCTCACCTCGCGCGAGACGCTGATCTTCACGGCGCGGCTGTACGGGATGCCGAAGCCGGACGCATCCGTCCGCGCCGACGAGCTGCTGCACAGGGTGGGCCTCGCCGAGCTCGCCGACGCACCGGCCCGCGTGCTGTCGCGGGGGCAGAAGCAGCGCCTGGGCCTCGCTCGTGCCCTGGTGCACGATCCGCGCGTGCTGCTGCTCGACGAGCCGGCGTCGGGGCTCGACCCGCAGGCGCGCATCGATCTGCGCGTGCTGCTGCGGCGGCTCGCGGCCGAGGGTCGCACGGTCCTGGTGTCGAGTCACATCCTCTCCGAGCTCGAAGAAGTCGTCGACGACGCGGTCTTCCTGGTAGCGGGATCGACCGTCGATCCGGCACGGGTCGAGGCGGCCTCGCGCCGCACGCGCCCGTGGCGCGTGCGGGTCGCAGGGGTCGAGGCATCCGTCGCCGTCGAACGCGTCGCGACCGCGCTGTCGCTCGCGCCCGCGGTGCTGACCACCGACCGGCGAGACGTGATCGTCTCGTTCGAATCCGAGGATGCCGCAGCCGCCGCGCTGCGCGACCTCGTCGCCGCGGGAGTCGAGGTCGTCGAGTTCGCGGCCGCGCAGGGAACGCTCGAGCGGACGTTCCTCGACCTGGGCGAGGGCATCCCACCGCAGGCGGCCGCCGTGAGGGACTCGGACACCGACGAAAGCGAGGCCACGTCGTGAGCGGCCAGCGACTCGGCACGATCATCAGCCTCGAGCTGACGCAGCGCATGCGCAGCGTCGCCTGGTACGTGCTGCTCGGCGTCTTCGCGCTGCTGCTTCTGGTCGTGACGGTGCTGTCATTCTTCGCGTGGGGGTTCGTCGACCGCCCCGGCGCCGCGATCTTCTCGACGATCGTCTACATCACGCTTCTGCTGGTGGTGCTCGTCTCGCCGACACTGAGCGGCAACGCCATCAACGGTGATCGGGATGCCGCGACCCTCGCGCCCGTGCAGGTCACGCTCGCGACGACCGGTGAGATCCTGTTCGGCAAGGTCCTCGCGGCGTGGGTGACAGGGCTCGCGTTCGTCGCGGTGTCGGTGCCGTTCCTGCTGATCGCGACGCTCGCGGGCGGCGGCGATCCGGCGACCATCGGCATCTCGCTGCTGGTGCTGGTGTTCGAGGTGGGGATCATCGCGGCGATCGGGGTGGCGCTCAGCGGCATCCTGTCTCGCCCGCTGTTCTCGGTGGCGACGACCTATCTCGTGGTCGCGGCGCTCGTCATCGGCACGCTCATCGCGTTCGCGCTCGTCGGATACACGGTGCGGTCCGAGGCGACGAGCCACAGTCGCAGTTACAACTACCACGAGTACACGGGTGACACCTATCCGTGCATGCCGGGGGAGGAGCCCACCGGCGACTACCCGTGCGACGAGGACTTCGAGCTCGAGTGTGGCGAGTGGCAGACGTCGACGTACGAGGTGCCGCGGTTCGATCGCGTGTGGTGGCTGCTCGCGGCGAATCCGTTCGTGATCCTGGCGGATGCCACCCCGACGACGTTCGATCGATACGGGTATCCAGTCGACCTGTTCGGGCAGATCAAGGCCGGTGTGCGCTGGGCGCAGCTGCCGCCCGATCTCGAGCAGCGCTGGGACGAGTGCGCGCCGATGCCGCACGAGGATTCACCGACCGCCGAAGAGGTGATGGCGCAGACGGCGCCGAGCTGGTTCGTCGGCATGGGTCTGCAAACTCTGCTGGCGGCGGGACTGCTGTGGTGGGCTCTGGTGCGGACGAGGACGCCGGCGGGAAGGCTGCCGAAGGGCACGCGCATCGCCTAGGTCGACCGAACACCGTCGACTACCTCGCACACTGCGAAGCGCGTCGTCAGAATTTCGTACCCGCCACCTGCCGCGTTTCGAGACTCCCCGTGCAGTCAGCCGCGGCCCGGTCGGCGTCACCCGCGGCAGGGTGAGTCCGGGGGTGAAAGTCGGTCAGATTCGCGTCGACATGGATAGCGTGCGCTTGGGGTGCGTGGTCGGTGCACCTGAGGGAGGGACTCAGATGCATAACCGCTCGCGCATCGCTCGACTCCTGGCGGCCGTCGCGGCCGCCGTGGGCTTGATCTTCGGGGGGTTGGCTGCGGCCGCCCCCGCCCACGCCGCGGAGTCGATCACGATCACGCCCGCGACGATCACAGCAGCGAGCAACGTGCTGTCGACGTACACGCTGGCGTACTCGTGCAGTACAACGGGCGGATGCCTCGACTCGACGGTGACCATCCCGACGGACACCGTCACAGACAACGGCGCGAACACCGACTTCTCGAACTGGGTCGGGGCGGGCACGTGCCCCACACTGACCCGTGCGCCCGGCCAGGTCACGTTCGCTCTCGGCAACGTGGCGACTGGAACGTACTCCTGCAACTTCACCGTGCGACCGCCGAACAAGACGACGCTCAACGGCGCCCGGGCGACCATCACACCGACCTTCACCAGCAGCGGCGGTTCGGCAGTCGCCCCGACGCCGGCCGTTCTCACGGTCACAGCGGGTCGCAATGTGGGCATGGGTGCTGGAGTCAATCCGACGAATGTACTCAGCGGCGCGTCGATGGTGCTCTCCTTCACTCTCCTGTGCGGCTCCAGCCAGACCGCGCCCGCGGGAGACCTGGGACTCACAGCGCTGCAGATCAGCGACGCGCTGCCGAACAATTTCACCTTCACGAGCGTCAGCACAGCGCCCGCATCGCTTCCGGGCTCGCTGACGACCCCCGCAGTCGGTGCGACGGGGGGAACGATCACGTACGTCGGCGACGGATCCGAGTGCCTCAATCCGGCGAACAACCGCATCGTCTTCACCGTCCAGGGGACGGCCACGACCGACGGCGCTCCCACTCCGGTCGGCGCACGCATCTGCCACACGCCGTCGGCGACCTTCACGTACATCGACGGCTTCGCGGCCTCGGCTGCGCCGACGCCTGCGTCGCCCTGTGCCACCGTCGTCGATCTCGACTGGCGCACCGGCAAGTCGGCAGCGCCCAAGACCATGTTCAATCGCGGCCAGTATGTTGCGATCGACGGCAGCGTCCCGACGCTGTACACGTTCCCCGGCGACTGGGACGGCGCAAGCAGCACGACGTACGAGATCACGGTCAACACCGACCCGGCGACCACGAACTCGGGTCTCAGCTACGACATCAAGGACCCGCTGCCCTGTCTCGACAACGTCTCCGGCCCGCGCTATCAGAGCAACGCACCAGGAGTAGTGTGCGCGAATCCGGCGTACATCCCCCGCACCATCACGGTGACAGGCTTCACACCCGTCGCGGGAGCGACGATCAACCTTCTCATGGCTGACGGCACGACGCGTACGGTGCCGTACATGGCGGGCGCCGGCTGGACACTACCGACGTCTCCGGCGGTGTCGCAGATCGACATTCCGCCATTCGCGCAAGAGGGTTCGAACAACTTCGCGGTCATCAGGTTCCGAGTGAACGGCTACGCGTCGCCGGCGGCGGCCCCCGGCTACATCCTGGCCAACACCACCACCGTGAACGCCTTCCTGGCGGGCACAGCGACGCAGGTCAAGACGAGCCTCGGGCAGACCGCGAACGTGCTCGTCGCCGATCCGGAAGCCTATGGCGACAACGCCCTGGTCTATGCCGACCTCACCACCACATACAGCGGCTCGTGCGTTGCCCGCGTGCAGCCGCAAGGCTCGGGCATCGAAATCACCGAAGGCCCCTCTCGAGCGATCTACCTCAGCTACCTCGCGCCCGAGGGTGTCGACTCGATCGCCATCCCGCCGCTCACAGCGACGCTGGCCGGCTCCAACGGTCGGGTGTACACCGCGAACGGCATCTCTCCGACGAACCAGATCACCGACTATGACGGAACTGGCCGCACGCTGGTCAACTGGACGATCCCGGCGGGTACCGCCGCAGAGGCCGGCTTGTATACGGTCGGTCTGACCGGCTTCGACGTGCCGCTCGGCGCGGGGTGTGCCGGCACGTTCGACAACGCCCTGACCATCGGGTACGGCGCGCCGATCGCCTACTGCGCGGTCGACGGGGTCAACGTCGCCCCGCCGGCACCGGCCGCGGGGGACCCCGCGCTCGACACGAACGGCTCGCCGATCGCGGGGAGCTATTGCGGCGCGTCGGCGCCGCTCCGCGTCACGGCGACGAACCCTGGCTTCACCGTCGACAAGGTGGTGCAGGGCAATCTCGACCCGGCGCCCATCGGGGCGGGCGGCACGGGCCACGTGAGCGTCGACGGCGGTTCGGCGACGTACACCCTGTCATTCAGCAACACCGGTCAGTCGACCCTGGCCGACCCCGTCATGTACGACATCCTGCCGCGCGTGGGCGACACGCGCGCGTCTGCGCCGACGCCGCGTGGTTCCCAGTTCGCCGTCGCCCTGACGAGCATCGGCGAGCTGCCCGAGAACCTCACAGTCGCATACTCTCTCGCCACGAATCCCTGCCGTCCTGAAGTTCTCCCTTCCAACTCCGGTTGTGTGAGCGACTGGACGACGACCGCGCCTTCGTCTCTCAACCTGGTCACCGCGCTCCGCTTCACGTACGACGGCAACGTGCGCGTGGGCGATGGCTTCACTGCCGAGTACGCGGTGAGCACGCCCGCGACGGCGGCCGGCAGCATCGCGTGGAACAGCGTCGGCACCAACGTCATCGCGGGTGACGCCCTCCTGGGAGCGGCGGAATCCTCGCTCACCGGACTGCAGGCCGACAGCGCACAGCCGGCGATCACGAAGGCAGTCGATCGTGCGACGTTCGACGCCGTCGGGCAGCCGATCGTGTTCACCTTCACCGTGACCAACAACACCGCGGTCACTCTCACCAATGTGCGCGTCACCGACGCCCTCGTGGACTCAGCGCCATCGAGCATCGCGCCTACGCCGACGTGCTCCTCGCTCGCGGACCCCGCCGGGACCTGCTCCGGCGCGTCGGTGAGCCTCCAGCCCGGGCAGTCGGCGGTGTTCACCGCGACGTACGAAACCACCCAGGCAGACCTCGACCACGGCTCGTTATCGGACCAGGCCACCGCGACTGCCGAGCCGCCGAGCGGTCCGGCGCTGCGCAACAGCAGCGACGTCGTCGCCGTGACAGCCCTGCAGCAGGGCGCGCTGACGCTCACGAAGACCGCCGGTCCGACGTCCGTCGATTCGGTGGGCGACGTCATCTCCTACACATTCACGGTCCGCAACACCGGCAACGTCACCCTTCGAAATCTCGCGATCAACGAGACCGCGTTCAGCGGCAGCGGGGCGCTCTCAGCGATCACCTGCCCATCAGGCTCACTGGCGCCGGACGCCACGATCCAGTGCACGGCGACCTACCCCGTCACTCAGGCCGACCTGACCGCGGGTGCGGTGCAGAACTCCGCGACCGCCTCGGCCATCACGCCTGAGGGCGGGAGCGTCACGTCGCCCGAATCGTCGGCGACCGTGCCTGTCGAGCAGACCGCGTCGCTGGACCTGGTCAAGTCGGCGACACCGGCCGGAGCGGATTCCTACAACGCAGGGCAGCTCATCACCTACACCTTCGTCGTCACCAACACCGGCAACGTCCCGGTGACCGACATCTCGGTCGATGAGGTGGACTTCACCGGATCGGGGGATCTGTCGCCGATCGATTGCCCGACCGCCGAGCTCCACCCGACCGAGCAGGTGACGTGCACCGCCACGTACACGCTCACCCAGGCGGACGTGGATTCGCGGGCGCTCACCAACACCGCCCGTGCGGTGGGAACAGCACCCGGTGGCCCCGTGACCTCGGACGACGCGTCGGTGACCACGCCGCAGACTCCGCTCGCGTCTCTCGCGCTGAGCAAGACATCCGACACGGCATTCGTGAACGCCGCCGGTGAGACGGTCACGTACTCGTTCGCCGTCCGCAACGCCGGCAACGTGACGATCGCAGACATCGCGATCGAGGAGACGGACTTCACCGGATCGGGCGACCTGTCGGCGGTCTCCTGCCCCGTCGGCACGCTCGCACCCGGTCAGCAGCTCGTCTGCACCGCCGAATACACCATCACGCAGGCCGACATGAATGAGGGCAGCGTCGAGAACACCGCGGTCGCCACCGGCCTCGATCCGGCTGATGCGGACGTCGTCTCCGCCGAGTCGACGGCGACGATCACGGCCAACGCGGCACCCGCGCTCACCATCGAGAAGTCCGCCGACGTCGAATCCTTCGATACCGCCGGCGACGACGTCGTGTTCTCGTTCCTCGTGACCAACACCGGGAACGTCGCTCTGACGGATGTCGTGGTAGCCGAGACCTCTTTCACCGGCGCCGGAACGCTGGGCGCGATGGAGTGCCCGTCGAACGAGCTGGCTCCTGGCGACACGCTCACGTGCACCGCCGCCTACGAGGTGACGCAGGCCGACATCGACGCCGGTGGGCTGGAGAACACCGCCGAATCGTCGGCGCAGTCACCGTCCGGCGGAGAGGTCCTGGCCGAACGGTCGACCGTGTCCGTCGATGCCGTTCAAAGGCCGGCGCTCGCCCTCGAGAAGACCGCGACGCCGGGTCAGGCCGATGCCGCCGGGGACGTCATCACGTACTCCTTCCGTGTCTCGAATGAGGGCAACGTCACCGTGAACACGCTCGAGATCGTCGAGTCGGAGTTCACGGGAGCGGGTGCTCTGGCGCCCGCGGAGTGCGCTGAGACCACCCTCGCGCCCGGTGACGAGGTGACTTGCGAAATCGAGTACTCGCTGCTTCAGGCCGACGTCGATGCCGGTCAGGTGGTCAACATGGCGATCGCCACGGCAGACGCGGCCGGGGCCGAGACGAGCACCGAAGCTTCGACGGCGACGGTCACGATCGACCGCACGCCAGGGCTGTCACTGGTGAAGTCGGCCGAGTTGACCGAACCGGATGACATCCGCGCGGGTGATGTGGTGACCTACTCGTTCGTCGTCACGAACACCGGCAACGTCACGATCACCGACGCGGCGGTCGACGAGGAGGCCTTCACGGGCACCGGAAACCTGGGCGAGCCGGTATGCGAGCACAGCGAGCCGCTCGCTCCGACCGATCAACTCGTGTGCGCGGTGGAGTACACGCTGACACAGGCCGACGTCGATGCCGGCGAGATCTCCAACACGGCGGTCGCCGTCGGCGAGGCTCCCGACGGACTCGAGCCCCCGTCCTCGCCCGCGTCGAGCGTGACGGTGCCGGAGCCTGCGGACCCGCGTCTCAGCCTCGTGAAGTCCACCGACGTCACGAAGATCACCGCAGCCGGGCAGACGGTGACGTACTCCTTCACCATCACCAATACCGGTAACACGACCGCCCGCGGCGTGGGCGTCCGGGAGGAGTCGTTCAGCGGGCAAGGCCGTGCCGTTGCGGTGGCCTGCGCCGGCGAGACGACTCTTCTGCCGGGACAGATCATCGTCTGCACGGCGGACTACATCGTCGTCGCGGCGGACCTCGATGGCACGGCGCTGAGGAACACGGCGACCGCCACGGGCGAAAGTCCCGACGGCAGCGGCATCGTGTCCGACGCGTCGACCGCCGTGATCGATGATGTCGTCACGTCTGCGTCCGACGGCGACCTAGCCGGTACGGGAGGCATGGTCGCCTGGGGCGCCGCTGCCATCGCTGTCGGCCTGGTGGCCTGCGGAATGGTCCTGTTGCTGGTGCGGCGCCGTCGCAGCGAAGCCTGAGCCGATCCGAACCACCCCGAGGCCGGTCTGCCCGTGGGCGTCGGCCCGGCGAAGGACGCGAGAACTGACGCTGAAGAGCCCTCGAAGCATTCGGGGGCCCTTTCGCGCTTCAAACGCGACGGCAGTGTTGAACCCGCCACCTCAGAGCAGTCCGCAGCCACCGCGATCCCATCGGCACCCCCGGCGGTGTGGCCCATCGACGAGCTCAGTCCGGCATCGTTGCCGACGCGTCACCGCCGCGAGGCGGCATCCGGAATCACACGGATGACGCCCCTCCCGGCATACCGGCGGCTGACGAAGGGCACGCGGGTGGCGCGTTGCCCGAAGCGGCGCCCCCGAGACCGGACCGTGTCGGGGGCGCCGCCAGACGGATCACGCGGCGTCGGCGATGCTCGCGAGGTAGGCCTTGCCGGCCTCGGCGATCACGGCGGCCGCCGCGTCGGGCTGCGACACCGCGACGGCGTGCGAGGCGCCGGCGATCTCGTGGACGCCG
>NZ_RRYE01000093.1 GCF_004010105.1 Microbacterium sp. CPCC 204701 | reverse complement strand
CACGCCGTCGCGACCGCGACGGCGATCGTGGCCGCGGCGCTCGCGAGGAGGCCGACGCGGGCCCACGCGCGCCGGCGCAGAAGTCGCGTCGACGAGAGCGCGCGGCGATCGGGCATGGGCTCGGTCCTCCGCGGATTCGTCTGACAGTGACGTGGGTCCTGCAAACCTAGCCGAATCGGCGGCTCCGGTCCCGCGCGGGCGCGCATGCGCAGAGGGATGCCGCGAGCCGACGGCGGGTGCGAGACTGGGGCCATGACGCTCCACATCACGGGCGACGCCGCCGCCGATCGCCTCCTGACCGACGACCCGCTCGCGCTGCTGATCGGCATGCTGCTGGACCAGCAGGTGGCGATGGAGACGGCCTTCGCCGGGCCGCTCAAGATCTCGGAGCGCGCCGGAACCCTGGATGCCGCCGCCATCGCGACCTTCGACCCCGACGCGTTCGTCGAGCTCTTCAAGGCGACGCCCGCCGTGCACCGGTTCCCCGGATCGATGGCGGCCCGCGTGCAGGCGCTGTGCGCCGCGGTGGACCAGGACTGGGGCGGGAGCGCGGCCGCCATCTGGACCACCCCGGTCGCCGAGCATGCCGAAGCACCCGACGGCGCCACGGTGCTGAAGCGACTGAAGGCGCTGCCGGGCTTCGGCGAGCAGAAGGCGAAGATCTTCCTGGCCCTGCTCGGCAAGCAGTACGGCTTCACGGGCGACGGCTGGCGCGAGGCATCCGCCCCCTACGGCGAGGACGACTCGTTCCGCAGCGTCGCCGACATCGTCTCGCCCGAGTCGCTCACCAAGGTGCGCGAGCACAAGCGCGCGTTGAAGGCAGCCGCGAAGGAGAAGACCGGATGAAGAGGACAGGTGGCAGCGTGGGCGCCTTCGTGGCGGGCGTGACGCCCGAGAAGCGCCGGCGGGATGCCGAGACCATGGTGACGCTGATGTCGGAGGTCACCGGGCGCGAACCCGAGCTGTGGGGCACGATCATCGGCTTCGGGTCATGCCACTACCGCTATCCGACGGGCACTCAGGGCGATTCGCCGATCGCGGGGTTCGCACCGCGCAAGCAGGCGACGACGGTGTACCTGCTCGGCACCGACTCGCACGCCGAACAGCTCGCGAAGCTCGGCCCCCACGAGACCGGCGTCGGCTGCCTGTACATCGAAGACCTCGAATCGGTCGACTCCGACGTGCTGCGCGAGATCATCGCGGAAGACTACCGGCGAGTGCTCGCGGACGACACCGAGGGCGTGACCTTCACGATCACCGACTGACGCCCCGCGCCTTGACCGACACACCCGTCCGCGCAGGGTTCCTCGCTCAGGCGCCGCTCGGCGACGGCGCCACCGCGACCTTCACCCGCGTGCGGTACACCCCTGGAACCTGACGGAGCTTCGCTGAGCACACCCCGGCGCTGTCCACAGCCGGCGCCGACCCGTACGCGCCGACGGCACCCGCCGATAAGGTGAGGAAACCCCCACCCCTCGCCGTGGAGACAACTCATGCTGCCGTTCCTGATCGTCGGAGGCGTCGGCCTCGCCGTGCTCCTCCTCTCGCTCATCGTGGGCGACATCTTCGACCACTTCGAGATCGGCGACGGCGCCATCTCGGGAACCGCGCTGGGCATCGCCGCCGTCGTGTTCGGGGCATCCGGCGCCCTCACCTACACGTCGAACCTCGACCCGGTGTGGGCGTACGTCCTCGCGGCGGTGCTCGCGATCCTGGCCTACCTCGTCTCGGTGCTTTTGGTGAAGCGGCTGACCAAGAGCTCGGACGGCGTGCCCACGTCGGCCCTGGGGCTCTCGGGCGTCACGCGCTCCACCATCTCGCCCGCCGGCGGCGAGGTCAGCCTCGACGGACCCCACGAGGTCGAACGCCGGCTCGCGTACAGCGACGAGACCATCGCCGAGGGCGTCCGCATCCGCGTCGTCGAGCACTCCGGCACCCGCGTCAAGGTCGTCGCCGAGTAGCAGTCACCCCGCCGCCGGGCGCGACGCCCGGCTGCGGCATCCGTCAAGAAAGGTCGTCCATGACGAACGAACTCATCCAGGTCATCGCCGTGATCGCGCTCATCGTCGCGGTGCTCGGCCTCATCACCTTCATCGCGCGGCGCATCCGGCGCGTGCCGCCGAACGAGGCGCTCGTCATCGTCGGCCGCGGCGCGGGCAGGCCGTCGGGCGATGAGATCGGCACAGGCCAGCGCGTTGTGATCGGCGGTCGCACGTTCGTGTGGCCGATCCTGCAGCAGGGCTTCTCGATCTCGCTGGAGCAGCGCCAGATCGGCATCACGGTCGAGGGCGTCGACAAGCACCGCATCAAGATCGCGATCAAGGCGTCGATCAACTTCAAGGTGTCGGGCACGGAGGACGGCGTGCGGCGCGCGGCGCAGCGCTTCCTCTCGCAGCAGGACCTGCTCACCGAGATCATCAAGGAGTCGCTCGAGGGTTCGCTCCGGTCGATCGTCGGCGACATGACCATCGAGCAGATCATCTCCGACCGCAAGAGCCTGTCGGATCGCGTCGTCGCCGAGACCAAGGCCGACCTGGTCGAGCAGGGCCTTCAGGTCGACCTGCTCAACATCAGCGACATCTCGACTCCCGGCAGCGACTACCTTGCGAACCTCGGCCGCGCCGAGGCGGCCCGCGCCCGTCAGGTCGCCGAGATCAGCGAGGCCGAGGCGTCCCGTGCCAGCGAGTTCGCTCGCATCGAGGCGGCCGAGCAGATCGCCGAGCGCCAGAAGGCCCTCGCTCTCAAGCAGGCGACGATCAAGGCCGAGACCGATCGCGCCAACGCCGAGGCCGAGGCCGCGGGCCAGCTCGCGAAGGCCGAGCAGGACAAGGCCGTCGCGCTCCTCGAGCGTGACGCGCTGTCGGAGCAGGCGAACGTCACGCAGGAGCGCCTCGACATCGACATCCGCAAGCCCGCCGAGGCCGAGGCCTACGCCGAGGTGCAGCGCGCGAACGCGCAGCGCGACGCTGCGAACGCCGCGACCGAGGCCGACGCCTACAAGAGGACGAAGATCGCCGAGGCGAACAAGGTGGCCGCCGTGCAGGACGCCGAGGCCGCCGCCACCGCGGTGCGCGTGTCGGGTGAGGCCGAGCGCGACAAGCAGGTCGCTCTCGCCGCGGGCATCAAGGCCGAGGGTGAGGCGCGTGCCTCGGCGATCCAGGCCGAGGGCCTCGCCGAGGCCGCGTCGACCGACGCCAAGGCACTCGCGCTCCAGAAGTACGGAGAGGCCGCCCTCGCGCAGGAGATCATCTCGCGCCTGCCCGACATCGTCCGCGCCGCAGCCGAGCCCATCGCATCGATCGACAAGCTCACCGTGGTGTCGACCGACGGCGCATCCGAGATGACCAAGACCGTCGGCCGGGTGCTCAGCGAGGGCACCGACGTGGTCAAGGGCCTCACGGGCCTCGACATCAGCACGCTGCTGCAGGCCTACGCGCTCAAGACCGCCGGCGCCGACGCCCTCGCCGCGGTCGACGGATCCAAGACGGTCGCGAAGAACGCCGCGAAGGCCACCGACGCTGCGGCAGTGGTGGGCAGCGCAGGCTGAGACCCCTTTCCGGCAGACGGATGCCGCGCCGCAGGTCCGCGGCGCGGCATCCGTCGTGCCGCGGAAGCGCGCATCGCCCTACGGTGGACGCATGACCACCGCACCCGTTCGCCGGGCGTCCGCGGACGACGCCGGCGTCGTCGCTCAGCTTCTTCACGACTTCAACACCGAGTTCGATTCCGAGACGCCGGGACCCGCGGTCCTTCGCGAGCGGCTCACGCGGCTGCTCGCGGGACCTGCGACGTTCGCGCTGCTCGGCGGGGAGCCGCCTGCCGGGCTCGCCCTCGTGACCCTGAGACCCAACGTCTGGTACCCCGGCGCCGTCGCCCTGCTCGACGAACTGTACGTCGCCCCCGGGTCTCGCGGCTCCGGCATCGGCGGCGCGATCGTCGATCGGCTCGTCGAGGAGTGCGGCGAGTCCGGTGTCTCGGCGATCGAGGTCAATGTGGACGAGGGCGACGTCGACGCCCTGCGCTTCTACGACAGGCACGGCTTCCACCTGGTGCAGCCCGACACCGGCGAGCGGGCGTTCTACCTCTCGCGGGAGCTCGGCTAGCGTCCCGGAATTCGGAGGACGGATGCCGCGCCGCGTGGTCGCGGCGCGGCATCCGTCGCCTCGTCAGAGTGAAAGGCCGTGGCCGAAGCGGAACAGCGGGTCGGCCGTGTCGAACGGCACGTCGGGACGGGATGCCTCGACCGCCGACATCGACCGCGGGATGTCGAACGGCAGCCGCCCCTTGGCCTCAGCCGTGCCGGTCAGCACATCGAGCAGGGCCGCAGGGCTCGCCCCCCAGTTCGCGACGACCGCATGGGCAGCAGCGACGATCGGCTCGAGGATCGCGGGCCGATCGAGGAACACGTCGACGACGGTCGGCACGACCGCTGAGACCTCCCGCACGTGCGCGACGACGTCGGCCGGGAACTCGAGCGAACCGGCGTGGAAGAACGACTCGAAGCCCTCCCCGCGCTGCTCGAACGGGGCCTGCAGGCGGATCACCGCGATGTCGGCTTCGGCCGGTGTGGAGACGACCGCGCCGTACGCCGCCGCGGCCTCGGCGGTGATGCCTTCGACGTAGAGCTTCACGCCTGCGGTGAACGGCAGCACGGGCCGCGGTGCTTCGGCGGTCTGCGCGGCCGGGCCGCCCGCCGCACGGTTGGCCAGGATCGTGATCGCGGCACGCTGCGCGGCCTCGCCGGCGGCGCGGAACTCCGTCGAGCCGACGATCGCGTCGGCGGCGTCGGCGTCGACGTACGGGTGGTCGAACAGACCGAGTGCGAACTTCTCGCGCAGCAGTCGGCGAGCCGAGACGTCGAGGCGCTCCTGCGCGATGCGGCCGTCCTCGACCAGCGCGACGAGCAGTTCAGGGCACGCCTCGCCCCCGAACTGGTCGGCACCCGCGTCGAGGATCTTGATGATGCGCGCCTCGCGCGACAGGTGCTCGACACCCCACGCACGGGCGGGGAACGGCTGACCCATGATCTCGGCATCCGTCACCAGACCCCAGTCGGTGCACACGATGCCGTCGAACCCATAGCGCTCGCGCAGGAGCCCCGTGAGCACGGACTTGTTGAAGCCGAAGCCGACCTCCTCGTATTCGGTGCCGACCGGCATGCCGTAGTAGGGCATCACCTGGCGGACGCCCGCCTCGAACGCGGCCTCGAACGGCTTCAGATGCAGCTCGAACTGCCCGCCCGGGTAGACCTGCTCGCGGCCGTAGGCGAAGTGCGGGTCTTCGCCGTCCTGCTGCGGACCGCCCCCCGGGAAGTGCTTGACCATGGCAGAGACGGCGCCGGGTCCGAACGAGCCGCCGTTCTGGAAACCGCGGATGTACGCGGCGCCGAGCTCGCCCGACAGCTCGGGGTCCTCGCCGAACGTCTGCAGTGCGCGCGACCAGCGCGGCTCGGTCGCCAGGTCGACCTGAGGGTGCAGGGCGACGCGGATGCCGACGGCGGTGTACTCCTGTCGCGCGATGTCGCCGAACCGCTCCACGAGCGCGGCATCGCGCGTCGCGGCGAGACCCAGCGCATCGGGCCACTGCGAGAACGGCCCCGCGAGCATCGCCGCGCCGGGATTCTCGGTGAACGAGTGGCGCGGATCGGTCGAGATCGTCACGGGGATGCCGAGACGGGTGGATGCCGCCAGCTCCTGCATCCGGTTGTGCCAGCGCGCGATCGCGCCCGCGGTCGGTGCCACGCCGAGCAGGTTGAAGTGGTTCATCCGCTTGCCGAGGACGTAGTCGCGGTTCGCCGGCAGGCCGAACACCGGGTCGGCATCGGCGAGCTCGCCGTCCGGCCCCATCGTGATCATCGCCTGGAAGAACAGGCCCGCCTTCTCGTCCAGAGTCATCTCGGCGAGAAGGAGCTCCACCCGCTCGTCGACAGGCAGGCTCGCGTCGAGCCACGGCCGGTCGGACGCCGGGTGCTCGGTCGGGGTCAGGGTCGCGGCATCCGTCATCACTTCACTCCCTTGATGCGGTAGACGAGCACGGCGCCGGCGAGGGCGACGAGCGCGCCGAAGAGGTAGTAGGTGGTGTAGCCGCCGAGGGCCGTGGTGGCGCCGAACGCGATGATCGCGGGGGCGATCGCGGGGGCGATCGACTGGGGCAGGGCGTTGGCGATGTTGAGCACGCCCAGGTCCTTCGCGGTGTCGTCGGGGTTGGGCAGCACCTGGGTCGCGAGCGCCAGGTCGACAGACATGAAGGACCCCGCGCCGAAGCCGATGATCGCCTGCGCGACGACGAGCGTCGTGATGTCGGGCGCGAACGCGAGCAGCACCAGTCCCGCGACCATGATGACGCCCGCGACGGCCACGAACGGGCGGCGCTTGCCGATCCGGTCCGAGAGGATGCCGCCGATCGGAGCCGAGATCATCATCGCGGCCATCGATGCCAGGTTTGCGACCAGGATCGTGGTGATCGCGCCCTGCTCGTCGAGGTGGAACTTCTCGGTGAGGTAGAAGGGCAGGAACGTCGCGATCCCGGCGTAGCCGAACATCACCATGAACTTCGTCAGCCACGTCCAGCCGAAGTCGGGGTGCTTCACCGGGTTGAAGACGAACGAGCCGAAGAACTGGCCGGCGGTGAACCGCTGGGCCGGCTTCTGCTCGAGGCGACGGTCCTTGAGCACGAGGACGAACAGCACCGAGAGCATGGCCGCGATGGCTGCCGGAACGACGAAGCGCGCGAAGTCGTCGGAGAGGAACGTCACCAGGAAGTTGCCACCCAGGATGCCGAGGGGCGTGGTGATGCCGATGACTCCCGAGACCTTGCCGCGGCTGACGGCGGGCACCTGGTCGGGGAGCGTCGCGTTCGCCGCGGCGAGCACCGCGTTCATCGAGGCCTGCACGATGCACCACCCCACGAGCACCACCCACACCGATCCGGCGGAGCCGATGAGGGCGAAGGCGCCGAGGCCGACGATGCTGCCGCCGAGGATCCACGGGCGCCGCATGCCCCACCGCGACGTGGTGCGGTCCGAGAGCCGGCCGGCGAGCGGATTCGCGATGAGGGCGAACAAGGCGCCGACGCCGAGGACGAGCCCCAGGCTCCCCGTCGCCTGCTCGGGGGTCGGCGAGATGTGCTGGATCTTGAAGGCCATCGACACCATGACGGGCGTCAGCAGCGCCAGGTAGACGCCGAAGTTCACGGCGGCGAGGCCGGGCGTGTAGCCGCGGGGCGCCTTGGCGGGCGTCGTGCCCGGAGCCTTGAAGCCGGTGGTGCCGACGGCCGCTGCCGTTGCGGCGGGAGACATCTCTGTCATCGCGAAGTCCTTTCTCAGCGGTGAGATCCCTCGGCCGCGAGGCGATCCCTCCGGCACGATACATGAATCTCGACCATTTGGTAACTGAAATACGACCGGATGGTATCCCGGGTTCTCTAGGATGAGTTGCGAAGCGGAGGAGGAGCACGCAGTGATGACGACGGCGCCGGGAACGCTGCGCGCCGCGCGCACCGAGCGCACGCGCACCGCGATCATCGCTGCGGCGCACGAAGGCTTCGTCGCGCGCGGGTACCGGGCCACGTCACTGCGCGACATCGCCGCGGCTGCCGGGATCAGCCACCCCGGCCTCCTCCGCCACTTCGCGACGAAGGACGAGCTGCTCGCCGCGGTGGTGGACTCGTTCGAGAAGGAGAACGAGCGCCTCCTGCTCGACCGGCTCGCGGCCGACGAGCCGGGAACACTCGGTTACAGCGAGGTCGCGCGGCACAACGAGACCGTCCCCGGATACCTCGCGCTCTTCGCGGCGCTCACGGGCGAGGGGTCCACCCCCGCTCATCCCGCGCACGACCTCATGCGCGACCGCTATGCACGGCTCCGAGCGCTCTCGGCCGACGCGATCGAGGAGTCGATCGCGCACGACGCGGTCGCGCAGGATCGTGTTCCCGCCGGCGAGGCCGTGCGGCTGGCGGCGGCGTGGGACGGGCTCCAGCTGCTCGCGCAGTACCTGCCGGAGCGCGTCGATGTCGTCGCTGCGCTCCGAGCGCACGAGCAGGCCCTGGCCCTGCCCGTCGGTTGGCGGGATCCCGGCGACCCGGGTCGTGCCGCCGACGCGTCACCGGTGCCTCCGATGCCCTCGTTCGCGATTCCTTCCCCTGCCGGCGCCGGCGGCGATGTCGGCTATCGAGTCGGGCGGGAGCGGCGCGCGCTGATCCTCGAGGGGGCCAGCAGCCTCTTCGCGCAGGAGGGGTATGGCGACACGAGCCTGCGAGACATCGCAGAGTGCGTCGGCGTCTCGAAGTCGACCCTGCTGCACTACTACGGCTCGAAGGAAGAGCTCCTGAGCGCCGTGCTCAGCGAACGCGACCGGCGCATCGAGACCCGGGAGTCCTACGTGCGTGCCGAGCGCGCGGCCGACGAGCTGCGCGGGCTCCCCCTCGGCGCCTCCGACAACGCCCGCACTGCGCCCGGTCTCATCGAGGTGTACGCGGTGCTCTCGTGCGAGGCGGTGCCCGCCGACCACCCGGCGCACGCCTACTTCGAGCGCCGCTTCCGAGGAGTGATCGACCATTTCGCGGCGCTGTTCCGCGCCGCCCGAAAGGACGGCGACCTGCCGTCGCACCGGGAACCCGAGTCCGAGGCCGTATGGCTCGTCGCCCTGTGGGACGGCTTGCAGTACCAGTGGCTCTACGACCGCGACGCGGTGGATGTCGCCGCCGAGCTCACCGCACACCTCGACGACGTGATGCCCCGCGATTGATCGCGGGCGGATCAAGCGGAGGCGGTCAGGCTGCGGTGGTTACGACCTCGAGCACGGCCTGGCCGTATGCCTCGCGCTTCTTCGCACCGATACCCGAGACGCCGTCGAGATCGGCGAGGCTCGAGGGGCGCCGCTGGGCGAGCGCCCGCAGCGTCGCGTCGCCGAAGACGATGTAGGCGGGAACCCCGAGCTCTTTCGCGACACCGGCGCGCCATGCGCGGAGCGCCTCGAAGAGCGCGACGTCGCCCGGGGCCAGATCGTCGGGTGCGGTGGTCTTGCGCACGCGCGCGGCCCCGCCGGCACGCCCGAGCACATCGCGGCGCAGCGGCACCGGGGCCTCACCGCGCAGCACCGCGGC
>NZ_RRYE01000092.1 GCF_004010105.1 Microbacterium sp. CPCC 204701 | reverse complement strand
CCGCCGCGCGGGCGACGAGCGCGCGGGCTTCGGCCAGCGCATCGCGCGCGACCTGCTCGACGGTCGCGATCGTCGCAGCCGCGGCATCCGCTCGTCCCTCGCGCGACTGCCGGCCCGCGCGCTCCGCGAAGATCACAAGCCCCGCGAGGGTCTGGGCGAGGGTGTCGTGGATGTCGCGAGCCAGCCGCTCCCGCTCCGCGGCGGCGCCGCGATCACGACTCAGGGCCTCGAGGGCGGTCTGCGCCTCGGTCAGTTCGGCGACGAGCCGGGCGCGCTCCTCGCCGAACTCGGCGATGCCTGCGACCCACAGCCCGAAGGCCACCGAGAATGCCAACGAGAACGCGCCGGTCGCCAGCCCGGTGACGATCGACCCGCCGTCGAGGCCCCCGCCGACGGCGATGCCGCCGGCCACCGCGGACGCGATCACGGCCGACGCGATGATCCCGCGCCGACGGGAGCCGCCGATCACCCACGCCAGCGGATAAGCGAGCGCCTGCATCATCGCGAGGAAGCCGGACGCAGCCGACCCCACCCCCACCGCCACCGCCGCGATGGCGACGAAGACCGGGAAGCGCCACCCGGGCTCGGTCCCGATGGCGGCGCGTCCGATGGCGACGTACCCGAGAGCGAACAGCGCGATGGCGGCAACGCCGATGGCGAGCCGCCAGGGCTCGCGGGGCCCGAACTCCATGAGCATGGCCGCCGCGATCACGACCGAGCCGGCCGCGACCGCGACGTCCCACCATCGACGATTCAGCAACGTATCTCCTTCGCTGCGGGACCCAGGCTACGCGTCGCGGCGGATCCAGCGGAAGGTGAGCCGCGACAGCACGAGTCCGACCACCAGCCACACGCCGAGCACGATCGCGACCGTCGCGAGGCCCCATTCACCGCCCGGCTCGAGCGCCGCGTACTGGTCGGGAAGGAAGACGGCGCGCATGCCACGGGCCATCCACACCAGCGGGAAGATCGACGCGATGCTCTGCAGCCACTCCGGCAGCTGCCAGAAGGTGAAGTAGACACCCGAGATGAACTGCAGGATGAGCGCGATCGGGATCACCACCGCCGCCGCGCTCTTCGCGCTGCGCGGTACGGCCGACAGGGCGATGCCCAGCAGCGCCGACGTCGTGATTCCGAGCACGAACACCCAGGCGAACGTCGCCCAGCGCCCGGGCTCGGTCGGCAGCTCGACGCCCAGCACAACGGCGGCGACCGTCAGCAGCAGGGCGGCCTGCAGCACGCCCGTGACGGCGACCTGGCCGATCTTGCCGAGGAAGTAGCTCACCGGCGACAGCGGCGTGCCGCCGAGGCGTTCGAGGGTGCCGTCGGCGCGTTCGAGGGCGATGTCCATCGCGAGGTTCTGGAAGCCCGACAGCAGCAGGCCCGCGGCCAGCATGCCCGGCAGATACAGCGCCGCCATCGAGAGAGCCGGCGTGTCCGGCGTCGGCTGCACGACCTCTGAGCCGAACGCGACGCTGAACAGCCCGAGCATGAGCACCGGGAACAGGAACGTGAAGAAGAGCGTGTCGCCCGAGCGGAAGTACTGCAGCAGTTCGAACCGCGCGCGCCACACCCCCGTCGGAAGGACTCCGGGCATGCGGCCCGCCGTGATCGTGCTCATCGCGCGACCTCCTTTTCGTGGGATTCGGTGAGATCGGATGCCGCAGCCTCCGCCACCAGGTTGAGATATACGTCTTCCAGGCCGGGGCGCACGATCTCGAGCTCCGCCGGCTCGCCGCCCAGGCGCTGCGCGAGCGCGGTGGCGAACGCGAGGGGGTCGTCGGTCCGCTCCTCTCGGAGGGCGCCCGCTTCGAGCCATCGCACGATGGGCACGCGAACGCCGGGTCCGCCGAGCGTGTCGAGCCGCCCGATCGCACGCAGGCGGCCGGCGGCGATCACCCCCGCACGGTCGGCCAGCTGCTCTGCCTCGTCGAGGTAGTGAGTGGTCAGCAGGATGGTCGCGCCGTCGGTCTGCAGCGTCCGGATCAGCTCCCAGAACTCGCGCCGCGCGACCGGGTCGAAACCCGTTGTGGGCTCGTCGAGGAAGAGCAGGTCGGGGCGGCCGACGATGCCCAGCGCGACATCCACACGCCGCTGCTGCCCGCCCGAGAGCTTCCCGATGCGCGTCCCCGCCTGCGCGCTGAGGCCCACCGCCGAGATCACCTCGTCGACGTCGCGCGGGTTCGGGAAGAACCCGGCGAACTGCCGCAGCTGCTCGCGGACGGTGACCAGGCCCGCCTGCCCGGTCGTCTGATGGACGATCCCGAGCCGCGCCTTCCAGTCCAGGCCGCCTGCGGCCGGGTCCACGCCCAGCACCGCGACCTCGCCGCCGTCACGACGGCGGTACCCCTCGAGGATCTCGACCGTCGTCGACTTTCCCGCCCCGTTGGGGCCGAGGAGGGCGAATGTCTCGCCGCGGGCGATGTCGAACGACACCTCGTCGACGACCGCGCGCCCACCGTAGCTCTTCCGCAGGTTCCGCACCTGCACTGCTGGAGTTCTCATGACTCCAGGCTCCCGGTGCGCGGATGCCGCTGGCAGCCGTCATCCGCGGGAGGAGGCATCCCCCATTCGGTGGATGCGGCGGGTCAGGCGCGGGTGAGATCCGGCACCGACACCGCCACCGGACGGGCCGAGGATTCCTCCTCCGCGCGAAGGAGGCGCTGCCCGCGGATGCCGCCGGCCAGCGTCCACGCGAGCAGCCAGGCGCCTGCGCCGATGGTGACGATCGCGGCCGCGCGCAGACCCGCCTCGGGATCGATCAGGACGGCGAGGCTGATGAGCGACACCACCCCACCCACGACCGCGCCGGTGGCTCCGATCATGGTCAGCACGCAGCCGCGCGCGAGCCACCACGCGACGCCGCCGGCGAAGACGAGAACGATCGCGAAGACCACGGCACCCCAGATCCATGCATCCACGAGGCACAGGCTACCCCCGGGGTCCGGTCGCCGGAAAGCCCGGCGCCGACCCGGCGTTCCCCACGTGGCACGCCATCCTGCACGTTCTCGGTCCACGGGGGCGGGATCGGCCGCTGACCGCGGCGGCGCGGCCGACTACGCTCGAAGCGTGACCGAACGCGCACCGCTCTCCCGCAAACTCTCCGCCATCGCCGAGTCCGCGACCCTCAAGGTCGATGCCAAGGCGAAGGCACTGCAGGCCGCCGGCCGTCCCGTCATCTCGTTCGCGGCGGGCGAACCCGACTTCGCGACTCCGCAGTTCATCGTGGATGCCGCGGCCGAGGCGCTGCGCGACCCGGCGAACTTCCGCTACACGCCGGCTGCGGGCCTGCCGGTGCTCCGCAAGGCGATCGCCGCGAAGACGCTCCGCGACTCGGGGCTCGAGGTCGACCCGTCGCAGATCATCGTGACCAACGGCGGCAAGCAGGCCGTGTACCAGGCCTTCCAGACCGTGGTGAACCCGGGCGACGAGGTGCTGCTGCCGGCCCCGTACTGGACGACCTATCCCGAGGCGATCGCGCTGGCCGACGGCATCCCCGTCGAGGTCTTCGCAGGGGCCGACCAAGACTACAAGGTGACCGTCGAGCAGCTCGAGGCCGCGCGCACCGCGAAGACGACGGCGCTCGTGTTCGTGTCGCCGTCGAACCCGACCGGCTCGGTGTACACGCCCGACGAGACCCGCGCCATCGGCGAGTGGGCCGTCGAGCACGGCATCTGGATCATCACCGACGAGATCTATCAGAACCTCGTCTACTCGCCCGAGGGCTCCGACGAGCCGGTCAAGGCCGTCTCGATCGTGGAGGCGGTCCCCGATGCCGCGGCCCAGACGATCCTCGTCAACGGGGTCGCGAAGACCTATGCCATGACCGGCTGGCGCCTGGGCTGGATGGTCGGCCCGAAGGACGCGATCAAGCTCGCGGGCAACCTCCAGTCCCACCTCTGCTCGAACGTCAACAACGTCGCGCAGCGGGCCGCCGTGGCGGCGCTGGGCGGCCCCCAGGACGAGGCCGAGCAGATGCGCCAGGCGTTCGACCGCCGCCGCCGCGTGATCGTGAGCGAACTGTCGAAGATCGACGGCGTGGCGGTGCCGACGCCGCTCGGGGCGTTCTATGCGTACCCCGATGTGCGCGGCCTCCTCGGCCGCGAGTGGGCGGGGGTCACGCCGACGACGACGCTCGAGCTGGCCGACCTCATCCTCGAGAAGGCCGAGGTCGCAGTGGTCCCCGGCGAGGCGTTCGGGCCGTCGGGCTACCTGCGGCTGTCGTACGCCCTCGGCGACGACGCGCTGCTCGAGGGCGTGCAGCGCCTGCAGCGCCTCTTCGAGAGCTGAGACCGCCGGCCGCCGCCCGCTCGATCTTGGCGAATCGCCACGACCGATGCGCTCGGCGTGCAGATCCTGGCGATTCCAGGGCCACGGGCTTCCTCCCCACCTAGGACTGCGCACGCGTTGCTCACAGACGACGTGTTCGCACCCCGGAGAGCCCGGCCGACCGCAACCATCGGGGGATGAAGCCGCCACGTCTGCCTGCACACCTGGTCCCCGCCTTCACCTTGAAGGAGGGGAGGAATGCCGGCCTCGACGAGAAGCAGCTCCGCAGTCGCGCCCTCGGCAGACCCTTCCATGGTGCGCGCACCGTTCGGGCCGTCGACGGGTTCGCGCGACTCGAGCTCCTGATGCGGACGGTCCCCACGCACGCGTTCGCCTGTGGACCGACAGCCGGTGTCGTGTGGCGCGTCCCGCTTCCCGCCGCGGTGCAGCGCGACGCGCTCGGCCGTCCCACCATCGCGGTTCTGCACCCCCGCAACCGACTTCGCGGCCGCGGGATCCGGGGTCGTTCGCTCAAGCTGGACCTCGACGACCTGGTGACGCGTCGCGGCATGAGGCTGACGAGCGCCGCCCGCACGTGGCTGGACCTGTCCGTGGACCTCGACCTTCCCGCGCTGGTCGCCGTCACCGACCACCTCATCTCGCGGCGCCGGCGCCACTGCACGATCGAGGACCTTGCAGCAATGCATGCCGGCTCGCCGCACACGCCCGGCGCGGAGAACCGTCGGCGCGCGCTGGCCATGTGCACGGATGCCTCGGAATCACCCCGCGAGTCCGAACTGCGCTGCGCACTGGAGCTGGCAGGCCTTCCGCGCCCGGACTGCAATGTCAGGATCTACGACGGCGCACGGTTCGTCGCCCGCGTCGACATCATCTACCCTGCGGAGAAGCTCGTGGTGGAGTACTACGGCGACCATCACCGCGACCCCGACCAATGGAGCCGGGACGAGATGCGGCGCGCCGAGCTGGAATCCCTCGGCTACCGCGTGACCGTCGTCACGCGCCGCGACTTCGACGATCTCGTGGCGCTGGCCGCCCGCATCCATCGCCTTCTTGCGGCATGAGTGCGGCGCACCTCACCGCCCAGTCGCCACAGATGTCGGTTCCGCCGCGACCGACATGGCCACTCGCCAAGAACGCACACCGCGGATCAGACGGGATGCCTCGAACTGGGGCATCCCCCTCACACGCCGTTCGGTGGTCCGACGACTCGCCACGAATGCCGCCCGCCGCGCGACGAAACAGGCGACTCGCCAAGAACGACGAGGCAAAGGGCCGGGCGGAGAGGGCGAGCGGAGTCGCGCGCGAGCCTCGGTTACAGTTCGACGTTCACGAGCACGGGCTCGGGCTGCAGGTTCAGGCCGAACTCGGACTGCACGCGCCCCTGGATGAACCGGGCGAGCTCGGCGAGCTCGGCGGCGGTGGCGTCTCCGCGGTTCGTGAGGGCGAGGGCGTGCTTGCTCGACAGTGCGGCGCGCGAGCGCGGCAGCTTGAAGCCCTTGCGCAGGCCCGAGTGCTCGATGAGCCATCCCGCGCTCACCTTGACGTCGGGCTGGCCAACCGTCGGCGGCGGCACGTAGCCGTCATAGGCGGCGAGCGGGATGACGAGCACCGGGTCGAGGTCGGGCGCCACCGGCCACCGCGGGCACTCGTCGGGAAGCGTCCGGGCGAAGGATGCCGTGACCACCGCGTTCTGGAAGAACGACCCGGCGCTGTAGGTGTCGGGGTCGTCGGCGTCGAGCACCATGCCCTTGCTGCGGCGGATCTCGAGGATGCGGTCGCGCACCCACGCGAGCGGCATCTCGTCGTCAGGCCCGAGCCGCAGCGCGGTGCGGAGCTGGTCCCCCGCGATGCGCCGCCCGCCGTGGCCGATCTCGGCGAGGTCGAGCGTGACCGTGAGGATCACGGCACGACGGGCGGGCGCCGAGCCGTAGTGGTGCTTGAGCACCGACGTGCGGAAGCCGAGGCCGAGCTCCGACGCGGGCACCGTCGACACGTCGCCGGTCGATTCGTCGAGGAGCTCGACCTCGGCGAGGGTCTGCACGATCTCCTGGCCGTACGCGCCGACGTTCTGCACCGGCGCTGCGCCGACCGTGCCGGGGATCCCCGACATCGCCTCGATGCCGGCCAGGCCCTCGGTCACGGCGTACGCGACGAGTTCGTCCCAGTCGTGGCCCGCCTGGACCTTGAGCCGTGCGCGACCCGGCACGGGTGACGGCATCCGTTCGATGCCCTTCGTGAGGATGCGCACGACGGTGCCGTCGAAGGGCTCGTCGCCCACGAACAGGTTCGACCCGCCGCCCAGCACCAACCACGGATCACCGGTCGCCCACACGTCGCGCAGCGCCGAGACGAGTTCGTCGCTCGTCGCGGCGTCGACCATGCGGGCCGGGGCGGCGCCTGTGCGCAGCGTCGTCAGCCGCGCGAGCGGGATGGGAGTGACTTCGGGCATGCGTCAGACGGTCCGCACGCGCACCTGCGCCTTGACGAGCACGGTGACGCCCTCGTACGACACGGTCAGGTCGATGCGGGCGGACTCGTCGTCGACGGCGCCCACCTTGGCGACCACCGTGACGTCGGCGCCGTCCTCGACGTCGACCACGACGGGCTTGGTGAACCGCACGCCGTACTCGAGGATGCGCGCGGTGTCGCCGAGCCACGGCTCGATCGTGCCGACCGCGAGTCCCATTGTGAGCATGCCGTGCGCGAGCACTCCCGGCAGCCCGACGGCGGCGGCGACATCGTCACGGTAGTGGATGGGATTGAAGTCGCCGGATGCCCCGGCATAGCGCACGAGGGATTCCCGGGTGAGCTGCACCGTGCGCTCGGCGACGACGTCGCCCACGACGAGGTTCGCGAGCGCGGTCATGCGCCGCCCTCCCCCACGAGCAGGACGGATGTGGTGGTCACCACATGCTCGCCCGCGGCATCTCTGATCTCGGACTCGCTCGTCACCATCGCGGCGGCGCCCATGGCGCGGATGCCGGTGACCGCGAGCTTCGCGGTGAGCTCGTCGCCGGCGACGATCGGCCGCGAGAAGCGGAACTTCTGCTCGGCGTGCAGCACGTTCTCGAGCACGATGCCCGAGTCGGGCTCGGCGAGCAGCTGCTGGAGAGTGGCATCGGTGACGACGATCGCGAAGGTCGGCGGGGCGACCACGTCGGCGTAGCCGAGCGCCTGCGCGGCCGCCGGGTCGACGTGCTGCGGGTCGTCGGCGAAGACGGCGCGCGCGAACTCGCGCACCTTCTCGCGACCCACGAGGTAGGGGGCCGTCGGCGGGAACTCTCGTCCGACGAGCTCGGGGTTCACTGGCACCAGGCCATCCTACCGAGGGCATCCCGCACGCCCGCCGGGAGCGGCGTGGGGCGGTGGAGCCCGGTCAAGCCCGGCGACCGCGGATGGCCCGCACCGCCAGCTGCACGGCGATCACCACGAGGTACGCCGCGAAGAGGAGGTTGGCGACGAACGGGTCGACCAAGGTCGCCACCCACGCGCCGAGAGCGGTCGTCGTGCATGCCGCGACGCCGACCACCGCAGCCGCCGTCAGATCGACATTGCCGCGACGCAGGTTGCCGATCGTGCCCGACAGCGCGGTCGGGATCATCATCAGCAGCGACGTGCCTTTCGCGACGAGGTCGCTGGTTCCGAACAGCACCATGAGCGCCGGCACGACGACGATCCCGCCGCCCACACCGATGAGACCCGAAAGGATGCCGGTGACCACACCGAGCACGACGAGTCCGGCGCCGCTCAGCCAGGTGAGCGCGAGCTCCGCGTCCCGCGACGGGATGATGAGGAACAGGCTGACGATGACCGCCACGAGGAAGCCGACGAACGCCCAGCGCAGCACGGTCAGCGGCACGCGCGGGAGCATCCACGTGCCGATCTGCGCACCCACCACCGCACCCGCGGCGAGCAGCAGCGCGGGGATCCACGCCACCGAGTCGTGCAGTGCGTACGAGATCACGCCCACGGCGGCCGTCGGCACGATCGCGGCCAGCGACGTGCCCGCCGCGAGTCGCTGGTTGAACGTCAGGAACAGCACGAGGAATGGCACGATCACCGTTCCGCCGCCGACGCCGAACAGCCCCGAGAGCAGCCCCGCGAGCAGGCCGATGCCCGCGCACGTCAGCAGGAAGCGAGCGCCGCGCGGGCGCTGGTCGAGTTCGGTCACGCCTACTCGATCGCGTCGATGGCCCACTCGCCCTCGACCGCGACGACGGTGTAGGTGTAGGCCACCGACATGGGCTCAGGCGCATCGAGCGGCTCGCCGGTGTCGTCGAGCACGGTGACGTAGGTCTCGGTGGTCGTGACGGTGATCGCGTCCTGCTCGGTCGCGACGTCGTCGATTCGCACCTCGTACTCGTCGACGGAGTCGTCGAAGACCTCGGCCTCGGCGACGAACGAATCGCAGTCGCCGATACCGCTCGATGCCCGGAACTCGTCGGTCGTCGATGCCTCGAAGGCGTCGCAGTCCGCGTCCTGCCATGCGTCGTCGTAGAGCTCGACGGCGGCGACGGCGGCGCGCTCGTCGTCGGACCCGGCACCGCCGCCGGCACCGGACGTGGCGGCGCTCATCAGCAGGATCGGGATGAGCACCGCTGCGGCGATCACGATGCCCAGCAGCACGAGGCCGAGCACGAGCCAGAGGATCCACAGCTTCGAGCCGCTGCGCTGGTCGGTGGCGGCGGTGAAGCCTCCGCCTGGATAGCCAGGCGCGCCGCTTCCCGGGTGCGCGGCCAGGTAGGCCGCAGGGTCGCCCGGGTGCGGCGGATGGGCCGACGGGTCGCCGGACTGTGCGGGGTCGCCGTCCGCCTGCGCCGGAGAGCCGGGCTGCGCAGGGTGAGCG
>NZ_RRYE01000091.1 GCF_004010105.1 Microbacterium sp. CPCC 204701 | reverse complement strand
CGCGAGCGGGCGAGCGAGCGCAGCGACACCTCGGCGTGCGCGAGTGCAGCGATCACCCGCTCCGACGCCGTGCGGGCGACGAGCATGAGCGCCGTGTCGACGATGTCCTGGCTGGTCGCGCCGCGGTGCAGCCACGCCTGCGCGTCGGCGGAGACGCGTTCCTTCATGCGCGGCACCAGCGGGATCACCGGGTTTCCGCCGGCCACGGAGGCCGCGGCGAGCGCCGCCACATCGAGACCGTGTCCGCGGCATCCACGGAGCGGGCCCCGCCAGCCGAACTCGGCCTCGATCTCGTCGACCGCCTCGTCGGGTGCGAGACCGAGCTCGCGGTACGCGCGACTGAGCGCCACCTCGGCGGTCACCAGCGCGTCGAGGAACGCGGCATCCGTCACCGTCCCGTCGTGCCCGGCCGTGACCGGTGAGAGCAGCCCTTCGTCGATCGCCGTCACGACCGGCCCTCGCATCGCTCGCGGATCGAGGGGCCGGGCCGTTCGCGGTCAGAAGGCAAGGAACACGGTCTCCTTCTCGCCCTGCAGGTGGATGTCGTGGTGCAGATGTCCGTCCGGCAGGCGCGTCGCGATGAGCGTAGCGCGCTCGTCGGGCTCGAGCGAGGACAGCAGCGGGTCGGCCGTCCGCAGCTCATCGTGCTCGGGCAGGTAGATGCGCGTCACGAGCTTGTCGGGAAGGCCCCGAGCGAACACGATCACCGAGAAGAACGGCGCGCGGTCGTCGACCGGCCCGGGGTTGCGCGTCCAGAACTCGTAGCGGCCGACGTCCGTAGTGGCTGCGCGCCCGAACCCGGTGAACGAGTGGTCGTCGCGGCGGAACGCCCCGCGCGCGCGCGGGATCTCGCCGTTCTCGTCGGCGCTCCAGATCTCGATGACCGCGTCGGGAATCGGCGCGCCGGCCCCGTCGTACACGGTGCCGCCGAGCACGATCGCGCCGGGGCTGTGCGGGAAGACCACCTCGTGCTTCTTCGGGTAGTCGAGGCCGAAGGCGAAGAACGGGCCGACGGTCTGGCCGCCGGTGGGCTCGTACGTCTTCGGACCGTGATCGCGCGGGGTGCGAGCGGGTGGGGCGGCCATCAGTGCTCTCCCTCTTCAGGCTCGAACCAGGTCGCATCGGGGCCGTCGACCACGATGTCGAAGCGGTAGCCCATCGAGAACTCCGGTACCGACAGGTCGTGGTCGTAGATGCCGATCAGGCGGTCGCGGTCCTTCTGGCGCCAGATGGAGTTGTAGATCGGGTCCAGCGGGAACAGCGGGTCGCCCGGGAAGTACATCTGCGTCACGAGGCGCTGCGTGAACCCCGACCCGAAGATCGAGAAGTGGATGTGCGCGGGGCGCCAGGCGTTGACGTGGTTCTTCCACGGATAGGCGCCCGGCTTGATCGTCGTGAACTTGTAGAACCCGTCGTCGTCGGTCACGATGCGGCCCGCGCCGGTGAAGTTCGGATCGAGCGGTGCGGGATGCTGATCCCGCCGGTGGATGTATCGGCCCGCGGCGTTGGCCTGCCAGATCTCGACGAGCTGGTTCGCGACGGGGCGTCCCCACGAGTCGAGCACGCGTCCCTCGACCGTCATGCGCTCGCCCTGCGGCTCGCCGGTGTGCTGCAGCGTCAGATCGGACTCGATCGCCGCGACGTCGCGCTGGCCGAACGCCGGCGACCAGAGCTCGATCGTCTCGGGGTCGACGAGCTTCGGGTTCTTGGTGGGGTGGCGCAGCAGGCTGGAACGGTACGGCGGAAAGTCGTGGAGGCTGATGTTCAGCCTCTCGCCGTCGGCCTCACGCCGTGCCGCGGCAGCGTGGTAGTCGACGATCTCCTGCGTGATCTCGGCTTGGGTGAGTTGATCGGGCGACGCGAGCAGGGCCTCCGGAGCAGTCGCCGTCTGCTCGAGCACCACCGGCGACGAGAACGCCTCCTCGCCCCGCGGGTCGGGCTGCGCTGCGGTCATGAGGTCTCCTTCGACGGCTCGGGTCATCCCAGGGTCGCACCGGTCGCCATCGCGGCATCGCGGATTCCCACTCAGCGGGAATCCGGATGCCGTGGGCCGCGGCATCCGTCGCCCCCTGCTCGTGCGGCTGCGCAAACCTGCTGCGGCGCCAACGATCGGCTGCGCCAGAACAGCAAACCGCAGCCCCAGCGCTCGGGTGCGCGCACCGGACCTCAGGTGTTGCGCAGATCGTGGTGCAGGTCCTTCGCGGCCTGCATCACCAGCGGTGCCAGGCGGCACTTCTCGGCCCGCTCGAGGTGCACGACGATCGCGAGTGCGTCGGAGGAAGCCCATCGATCGGCGGCAGCGCCACCGCCACCGCCACATTCCCGAGCGTCATCTCCTCGCGGGTCGTCGCGTAGCCCAGCGCGCGCGTGCGGGCGATGTCTGCGCGCAGCGCGGCCTCGGTCGTGATCGAGTGCACCGTCTCACGCTCCAGCGGTGCCCGGAAGTACCACTCGAGCCACGGCTCGTCGCGGGTGGCGAGCAGCGCCTTGCCGACGCCGGTGGTGTGCAGGGGTCCTCGTCCGCCCATGCGGCTGAGCGTCGGGATCGACTGGCGGCCCGTGAGGCGCCCCACGTAGACCGCGGTGGTCGTCTCGGGCGTCGGGCCGTCGAGCACCGCGAGGTGCACATTCTCGCCGGTCGCCTCGTACAGCCGCACCATGTGCGGCAGTGCCGTCTCGCGCAGTCGCAGCGAGAGCGGCGAGAGCTCGCCGAGCTCCCACAGTGGTCGGAGGCCGAGCGCAAGAAGGGCCAGGCCTGGGCATGAGAACCATCGAGACCTTCCACACCCACGGCACCCCGCTCGTCTGACTCCTCCAGCTCCGCGAGAGTGCAACGGGTCGCCGAGAGGAAGGGAGGTTCCCAACCTCTCGTCCACCAGCTGCACCCTCACGGTTGTGAGGAGCGAGGGGCGGGGGCGCAGGTCAGCGCCAGACGTCGGCGGCGATGTCGGTGACCTCGCGCACCTTGGCCCACTGCTGGTCCTCGGTGAGCAGGTTGCCCTCCTCGGTCGAGGCGAAGCCGCACTGGGGGCTGAGCGCGAGCTGCTCGAGAGGCGCGAAAGCGGATGCCTCGTCGATGCGCTTCTTCACGGCATCGACGTCCTCCAGCTCGCCGCTCTTGGATGTGATGAGCCCGAGCACCACCGTCTTGTCACCCTCGGGGAGGAAGCGAAGCGGCTCGAAGCCACCGGCGCGCTCGCTGTCGTACTCGAGGAAGTATCCGTCGTAGCCGGTGTTGCCGAGCAGCTGCTCTGCCACCGGCTCGTAGCCGCCCGACGAGATCCACGTCGAGCGGAAGTTGCCGCGGCACACGTGGGTCGTGACCACCAGGTCGTCGGGCTTGCCGTCGAGGATGCGGTTGAGGATCGTCGCGTACCGCTCGGCGATGCCGTCGGTTCGGATGCCGCGCTCGCGAGCCTTGTCGAGCTCGACGTCCGAGCAGAGGTACGCCCACGCCGTGTCGTCGAACTGGAGGTACCGAGCGCCGGCGTCGTAGAACGCGGCCACCGCGTCACGGTAGGCCTGCACCAGGTCGTCGACGATGGCGTCGCGGCCGTCGTACTCGGAGGCGGTGATGTGGTCGGGCTCGAGGCGGAAGTCGAGCACCGTCGGCGCAGGGATGCTGAACTTCGGCACGGCGCCGGTGGTGCGCTCGATCAGGCTCTTCAGCGAGCGGAAGTGGTCGAGGAACGGGTGGCTGTCGCTGAAGCCGATCGGGCCGGAGATCTCGATGCCCCGGGGCCGGGTCTGGACGCCCTGGAACTGGATGCCGTGGTCGAGCTCGACGATGTCGACGCCGTCGAGCAGCCCGAAGAAGTCGAAGTGCCACCACGACCGGCGGAACTCGCCGTCGGTCGCGAGCTTCAGTCCGGCATCGGCCTCGCGGACGACGAGCTCGGCGACGGCGGTGTCTTCGGCGATGCGGAGCGCTTCGGCGTCGATCGTGCCGTCCGCGAAGCGGCGGCGGGCCTCGGCCAGGGCGGCAGGACGGAGGAAGCTGCCGACGATGTCGGCGCGGAACGGCGGTGTTGACACCAGGCGATCGTACGCGACCAGGACCCGACGCGGGCAGCGGCGTGTCATCCCGCATCACCGCTCGTACGAGTCAGACCGCGTGCGGGGCGTGAGCGAGGATTCCGTACGCGTTGAGGTCGCAGGCGGTGCCCGCCGTCAGGCCGGACGTCGACGCGAACCGGAGCGCCTGCTAGCGAAGGGCGCTCGTCCGGGCCTGCTCCTGGAGAGCCGGGTACGCCTCGAGAACCATCTCGGTCAGCCGATCGATCGGCCGGGTGAGCGGGTCGGTGGCGGGAATGCCGAATGCGAGTTCGTATTCGTCGATGGCGGCGCTGACCTCTGGATCCGACATCCTCTCATGGTTGATCGTGACCCCGATCACCCGAGTCGGCGCAAAGGCCTCGATCAATGCGATCTCGCTCGCGACGGTCGGCATCGGCAGGGCCGGAAAGTCGGCGAGCATCCCTCGTCCAGGGGCGTGCTGAACGATGACCCCGTCTGGGCGGCTCCCGCGGAGGATGTACGCAGAGGTCAGATAGGCGGGGTGGCTCAGTGCGCCCTGACCTTCGATGACGATGATGTCGGGATCCTCGTTCTCGAAAGCGGCGACCACTTGAGCTTCGACCTCGCCGGAGCAGAATTGCGGCACGGTCGCATCCAACGCCACCGCGTACTTCGCACCCTGGATCAGCGCCGTCTGCCCGGTGCCCACCATGACGGCCTTGATGCCGCGCGCCCTGAGCGCCTCTACGAGGAGAGTGGTCGTCGTGCGTTTTCCGACCGCGCCGTCCGTGCCCAGGACCGCAATGCGCGGGCACTTCACGCCGAGGATCCGGCCCGTGAAGAGGCGCAGGTCCTTCCTGTCCTTCGAACGCCGCACGTCCGTGATGGTGACACCGGCGACGAGAGCCGCCGCGGCGAACTCCGGATCATCGTTGAGGAACTCGTGCAAGCCGTTGATCAGGTCCATCCCACGGGTGATGCCGTCGAGAAGGTCTGTGCGCTGCGCGGACGTGAGCAGACCGCCGGCCGGAGCCATGCCGAAGATGAGCGCGGCGGGCACCGCGCCTGCGAGCGCGATCGCGTCTGCAAGACTCGCCACGACCGGAATGCCGTTGGCGACGCCGTCCAGCAGCACCCCGGCATCCTTACCCGCGCGCGTGCTGTCGATGACGCTGAGAATCCGGTACTTCTCAGAGTGGCGGACGAGGCCGTTGGCGGTCTTGCCGTCGGGCCGCGAGAACTCGCCCTCGCAGTACACGACGGCGGTGTGGGGAAGGGACACAAGGCTCCTCTGGTCGCACAGAGGAGATGACAGTACGAAGACTCTTCCCTGAAGCCGGCGAGATGCCGACGGTCGAACGCTACCAGCGCCGCCTGGGCGGGGTCGCGCGACTCTGGGAACGAGCAGCGACCGTCGCCCTGACGGATGCCGGGAGCCCGCGTCAGAACACGTACTCCATGAGGTCGGTGCCGAGAATGCGGAACGCCTCGTGCGCACGCATGCGGTGGTAGATCGAGAGGTCGTCGAAGCACACGATGAGTGCATACGAGATGCCGGCGCGGGGGCCCGCCAGCACGCCCGCCTCGACACGGATGCCGGCATCCCGGCCGGTCTTGTTCACGAAGAGCAGACCGTGCTCGTCGTTCTCGTGCGAGAACGGGTCGAGACCGGTCGCCGAGGCGACGAGCGAGAGATCGTGGTTGAGGCTCAGCCATTCGGCGACCTGGGCGCTGACTCCCGGCGACACCACCTGCGAGTTGACGAGTGCCCCGAACACCTGGGCCAGCTCGCGCGACGAGCCGAGCGCGAAATGCGGGGCGTCGTCGGGGCCGCGCTCGTCGCGGAAGCGATCGAGCAGCGCAGACCGCGCCAGTCCGAGCTGCTCGATGCGCGCGCGCACCGCGGGCAGGCCCACACGCGAGAGCAAGGCGTTCGCGGCGAGGGCGTCACCCGTCGACGCGGTGAGCACCGCGAGGTCCGAGAGCGGGAGCGCGGGCGCCTTCAGGTGCTGCCACACCCCGGCCACGGCGACCGCGTCGACCCGGGAGCGGTCGATGATCTCGAGCGGGTCGAGCCGCCCCGACTCGAAACCGGCCGCGACCTCGATGAGCAGCGGCACGACGCCGAGACCGGCGACGGGGAGCGTGACGAAGTCGTCGCCCGAGAGCACCGAGGTGCCGCGATCGAGATCGGTGATGCGCACCGAGATCTTCGCACCGGATGCGGCGAGCTCGTCGAGCGCCTTCAGCGTCGACGTGAATGATCGGCGACCGACCGCCGCCCTCCTCGGCAGTCGTCTGCTGGTGCTCCGTCGCGCCCCCCGCTGCGACTCGGCATCCCTTCTGGGCTCAGTGCCCACGGGTGTCCTTCCGGTTCTTTGGTTCCCAGTGTTCTTCGGATTCGGGGTGGTGGTCGTCCTGCGCGTGCGGGCCGAGGCCCGCCCCATCACCAGATCGTGACGCGCTTGTCGTGGTCGAGCCAGAGGGCATCCGACTCGGTCACACCGAACGCATCATAGAACGCGTCGATGTTGCGCACGATCTGGTTGCAGCGGAACTCGTTGGGCGCGTGCGGATCGATCGTCAGCAGGCGGATGGTCTCGGCATCCCGGCCCTTCTGCTGCCAGATCTGCGCCCAGCTGAGGAACAGTCGCTGGATGCCGGTGAATCCATCGATCTCCGGGTCACCGGCCTGCTCCGCGTGGAGCCGGTACGCCTTGATCGCGATGCCGAGGCCGCCCAGGTCGCCGATGTTCTCGCCGATCGTGAGGCCGCCGTTGACGTGGTGCTCCTCGGCGAGTCCCTGCGGCACGAGCGTTTCGAACTGGTCGATCAGGATCTTCGTGCGCTCCTCGAATGCCGCGCGGTCGGCGTCCGTCCACCAGTCGCGCAGCGAGCCGTCGCCGTCGAATCGGCTGCCCTGGTCGTCGAAGCCATGGCCGATCTCGTGCCCGATCACGGCGCCGATGCCGCCGTAGTTCGCGGCGGAGTCGCGGTCGACCTCGAAGAACGGGTACTGCAGGATCGCCGCGGGGAACACGATCTCGTTCATGAGCGGGTTGTAGTAGGCGTTGACGGTCTGCGGCGTCATGTACCACTCGTCGCGGTCGATCGGCTGTCCGACCTTCGCGAGTTGGCGGTCGTGCTCCCACAGGTGCGCGCGCCGGACGTTGCCGATCAGGTCGGTCGCATCGATCTCGAGGGTCGAGTAGTCCTTCCACTTCAGGGGGTAGCCGATCTTCGGCGTGAAGGCGTCGAGCTTCGCGAGGGCGCGCTCGCGCGTCTCGGGGCTCATCCACTCGAGGTCGGAGATCGACTGCCGGTACGCCTCGATGAGGTTTGCGACCAGCTCGTCCATCGCCTCCTTGGCCTCCGGCGGGAAGTGCCGCTCGACGTAGACGCGGCCGATCGCCTCGCCCATCGCCGCCTCGGCGAGACTGACGCCGCGCTTCCAGCGCTCACGGTTGACCGGGACGCCGGTGAGCTGTGTGCCGTAGAACCCGAAGTTCTCGGCGACGAACTCCTCCGAGAGGAAAGGGGCGCCGGAGTGCACGATCGCGAACCGCAGCCAGGCCTTCCAGTCGTCGAGGCGGTCTTCGACGAGGAGCAGTCCGAGGCCCTCGAGGAAGCTCGGCTGGTAGACGTTGATCTCGGTGAACGCGGCGGTGTGCTCCGGGGCGATGCCCTCGAGCCACGGCGTGAGGTCGACGCCCACGAGAGCCTGCACCTCTTCCCACGTCTTGAGGTTGTAGGTCTTGACCGCGTCACGGCTGGCGACGTTGTCCCAGTGATGGGTCGCCAGCTCCGTCTCGAGTGCGACGATGCGGTCGGCGGCGGACTCGGCATCCGTCACTCCGGCCAGCTCCAGGATGCGGTGCGCATGCGAGCGGAACGCGATGCGGGTCTCCTGGAAGTTGTCGAGGCGGTAGTAGCTCTCGTCGGGGAGCGACAGGCCGCCCTGGATGAAGAACGGCACGTAGCGCTGTGGGTTGCCCGGGTCGGGCTCGATGTAGAGGTGGATGAGCGCCGCGACGCCGTCGCGCTCGAACTCGCCCACCGTGCGCAGGAACGACGGGATGCCGTCGATCGCGTCGATCCGCGCGAGCACATCCCCGAGCGGCGAGGCGCCGAGCTGCTCGATGCGCTCGGTGTCCATGAAGCTGGTGTAGAGGTCGCCGATCTTGCGCGCCTCGGTGCCGGGCTCGGCGCCCTGCGACTCCTCGACGATCACGTGGACGTCCTTCTCGGCCTGCTCGGCGATGAGGTGGAACGACCCCCACCGCGCCTTGTCTTGCGGGATCTCGGTCCGTTCGAGCCATGCGCCGTTGACGTGACGGAACAGGTCGTCCTGCGGGCGGATCTCGGCGCTGAGCTCTTCGAGCGCGAGACCGGAGCGGAGGGCATCGGTCATGCGTTCCAGGTTAGCCGCCCACCGGACCGGCTCCGGCCGCGGGCCCGGCCCCGGCGGGACCGCGGATGTCGCCCGCCCTCGTAGGCTCGGAGGGTGACGACCGCCCCCGACACGCTCAACCGCGACATCCTGCGGCTGGCGGTGCCGGCCCTCGGCTCTCTCGTGGCAGAGCCGCTCTTCCTCATCGTCGACTCGGCGCTGGTGGGGCATCTGGGCATCGCGCCGCTCGCGGGCCTCGGCATCGCGTCGGCGGTGCTGCAGACGATCGTCGGGCTCATGGTGTTCCTGGCGTACGCGACCACGCCGGCCGTCGCCCGCCGGTTCGGCGCGGGCGACCCGTCGCGCGCGGTGTCGGTGGGCATCGACGGCATGTGGCTCGCCCTCGGCATCGGTGCGGTGCTCGCACTCGGCGGATATCTTGCGACCCCGCTCCTGGTCGGGCTGTTCGGCGCCGACGCCGGCGTCGCGGAGCAGGCCGAGATCTACCTGGGCATCTCGATGTGGGGTCTGCCGGCGATGCTCGTGGTCTTCGCGGCGACGGGACTGCTGCGCGGCATGCAGGACACCGTGACCCCGCTCTGGATCGCGGGTCTCGGGTTCGCCTCCAACGCCCTGCTCAACTGGCTCTTCATCTACGGCTTCGGATGGGGCATCGCGGGGTCGGCCGTCGGCACCGTCGTCGCGCAGTGGGGCATGGTCGCCGCGTACGTCGTCGTGGTCGGCCGGCTCGCGCGCCGGCACGAGGCATCCGTCCGC
>NZ_RRYE01000090.1 GCF_004010105.1 Microbacterium sp. CPCC 204701 | reverse complement strand
CGGGTCGTCGGGCCAGGCGTGCGGACCGCCGGGCCACGGCCCCACCCCGACCGGCAGAGTCGGCTCGGCCTGCTCCGCACGCGGCGCGGGGGCCCCGGGTCCGTCCGGGTCGGGCGTGGTCACCGGCCCAGGCTATCTCGCCCGCGTGCGCACAACTCAGGCAGAACGCCCGCGCCGAGCGCGCGCACGGTGTGCCGCGGCATCCTGCCTGAATCACGGGCCGACAAGTACCTTCGGTGCGCCGAAATCTCGATATGATTTCGGTATGCCGAAAAGCTCCCGCGTGGCCCTCGCGGGCATGTGTCTCGGGATCGTCGCGCTGACGGGGTGTGCGGCGCCCGACACGCATGCCGACGACAGACCACTCGTGCTCACGACGTTCACCGTGATCGAGGACATCGCCCAGAACGTGGCGGGCGAACACCTCACGGTCGAGTCGATCACGAAGATCGGCGCCGAGATCCACGGCTACGAGCCGACGCCGGGCGACATCCGGCGCGCCCACGGCGCAGACCTCATACTCGACAACGGCCTGGGGCTCGAGGCCTGGTTCGAACAGTTCGTGGCCGACGTCGACGCGCCGCACGTCGTCGTGAGCGAAGGTGTCGATGCGATCCCGATCACCGCGGACGCCTATGCCGGTCGCGACAACCCCCACGCGTGGATGTCTCCCCTGAACGCTCAGCTCTACGTCGACAACATCGTCGCCGCGTTCAGCGACCTCGACCCGCAGAACGCGAGCGCGTTCGAAGAGAACGGCGCGGAGTACAAGATCCGCCTCCAGCAGATCGAGGATCGTCTCGTCGCCGAACTCGGCGCCCTGCCGGTCGAGCAGCGCGCACTCGTCACATGCGAGGGCGCGTTCTCGTACCTTGCCCGCGACGCGGGTCTGACCGAGGCCTACCTCTGGGCGGTGAACGCCGAGCAGCAGGCGACCCCCCGGCAGATCGCCGACACGATCGAGTTCGTCGAGGGCAACGACGTCAGGGCGGTGTTCTGCGAGTCCACCGTCTCGGACGCGGCGATGCAGCGGGTCGTCGACGCGACGGGCGCCGAGTTCGGCGGCGTGCTCTACGTCGACTCGCTCTCGGCGGTCGACGGGCCCGTCCCGACGTATCTCGATCTCATCGAGCACGACGTCGACACCATCCTCGCCGGTCTGACCGGAACGGGGTGACCGTGTGATCCCACGCAGGTTCAGCGACGACGGGCGAGCGGCCGAGGCATCCGCTCCCGCACTCGACGTGCGCGATCTCACCGTCCGCTACGGCGATGTCCTCGCGGTCGACCGCACGGATCTGACGCTCGCCGCGGGCACCGTCTGCGGGCTCATCGGCATGAACGGATCGGGCAAGTCGACCTTGCTGAAGGCGGTGATGGGCATCGTGCGACCCGAGCGCGGCGCCGTCAGCATCGACGGGATGCCGCCGCACGCCGCCCGCCGGCAGGGCGCGGTGGGCTTCGTCCCGCAGTCCGAAGCGGTCGACTGGGGGTTTCCCCTGCGGGTGCGCGACGTCGTGATGATGGGCAGATACGGGTTCCAGGGGCCGACACGGCGACCCCGCCGCGTCGATCGGGAGGCTGTCGCGGAGGCCCTCGAGCGGGTGGAGCTGAGCGAACTCGCAGATCGGCAGATCGGCGAGCTGTCGGGCGGTCAGCGCAAGCGTGCGTTCGTGGCCCGCTGCCTCGCTCAGAACGCACGGCTGCTGCTGCTGGACGAGCCGTTCGCGGGCGTCGACAAGCGCACCGAGGCGACGCTCACGCACGTGCTACGCGAACTGGCCCGCGACGGACGCACCGTGCTGATCGCGACCCACGACCTTGCGGCGCTTCCCCGGCTGTGCGACGAGGCCGTCCTCTTCCTCCACACCGTTCTGCTGCATGCCGCTCCCGATGTCGTGCTCCGACCCGAGAATCTCGTGCGGGCGTTCGGCGTCGATGTGTTCGACGCCGGTGCGGACGCCGAGGGCGAGGCATCCCGATGACCCTCGTGGATTGGATGCTGGAGCCGCTGCAGTACGACTTCATGGTCCGTGCACTCACCGTCAGCCTCGTCGCCTCGGTCGTCTGCGGGCTCATGAGCTGCTGGCTGGTCCTCATCGGCTGGTCGCTGATGGGCGACGCCGTCTCGCATTCCGTTCTGCCGGGAGTGGTCCTGGCCTACCTGCTCGGGGCGCCGTTCGCGGCGGGGGCTCTGGTCTTCGGGGTCGCCGCTGTGGCGGCGATCGGCGTCATCCGCACCACGAGCAGAGTGAAGGAGGATGCCGCGATCGGCGTCGTGTTCACCACGCTGTTCGCAGTCGGCATCGTGCTGATCTCGGTGATCCCGAGTCAGACAGATCTGACCCACATCCTCTTCGGCAACCTTCTGGGCGTCGGCGTCGACGACCTCGTGCAGGTGCTGGCGCTCGGGGCGGCGACGATGGCGGTCCTGGTGCTGAAGCGGCGGGATCTCACGCTGTTCGCATTCGATCCGGCTCACGCCGCGGCCATCGGGCTTCGTCCACGACTGCTGAGCGCCCTGCTGCTCGGCTGCCTCGCCGTCACCGTCGTCGTCGCACTGCAGGCCGTCGGTGTCATCCTCGTGGTCGCGCTGGTCATCATCCCGGGGGCGACCGCCTACCTCCTGACGGATCGGTTCGGGCGCATGCTGGTGTTCGCTCCCCTGATCGCCGCGCTCAGCGCCATCGCCGGGCTCTACCTCAGCTACTACCTCGACACGTCGTCGGGCGGCATGGTGGTCGTGGCGATGGGGGCGCTCTTCCTGCTGGCCTACCTCTTCGCGCCGAAGCACGGACTCGTCGGGCGTCGTCTTCCCCGTGGGCGCCCCCGACTGGCGTCATGAGCCGTCGCATCCGGGCGCTGCGGCCGCGGGTACCCTGATGCCGTGCCCTCCCCCGCGATCGACGACTACCTCAAGACGATCTACCACCACACCGAGTGGCAGAGCGAGCGCATCACCCCGTCGCAGCTGGCGGGAGAGCTCGGCCTCGCACCGTCGAGTGTGACGGAGATGGTGCAGAAGCTCGCAGCGCAGGGACTGGTGACGCACCGCCCCTACGGGCCGATCTCGCTCACCGAGGCCGGCGAGCAGCGCGCCGCCGGAATCATCCGCCGGCACCGGCTCATCGAGACGTGGCTCGTCCGGGAGTTCGGCTACTCGTGGGACGAGGTGCACGACGAGGCCGAGGTGCTCGAGCACGCCATCAGCGACCGCCTGCTCGAGGGCATCGACGAACGGCTCGGACGCCCGCGCTTCGACCCGCATGGCGATGCGATTCCGGATGCCTCGGGCCACGTGCGCCGCGAGTCCTTCGTGCTGCTCGGCGCGGCGCCCACCGGTCACGTCGGGCGGGTGCTGCGCGTGAGCGACCGCGACCCCGATCTGCTCCGTGCGGTCGAGGTCGCCGGTGTCGCCGTCGGGGCTGAGGTGACGGTGACGGATGCCGCGACCCTCGCGATCGACGGCTCGCGCGTGGAGCTGCCCCCCGCCGCGGCCGACGCGGTCTGGCTGACCGCCTGACTGGCCGATCCCGCGCGCCGTGACACCCGAAGCCGGCGTTCCCGAGGCTCGCGTGGCGAAACACGCGGCATCCCCTGGCCGATCCCGCGCGCCGTGACACCCGAAGCCGGCGGTCCCGGGCTCAGGCGCGAGCGTCCGCGGCGGCCTGTTCGAGCGGCCAGTGGACGCCGGTCGCCGCCTCGGCGAAATCCCACATTCGGACGCCGATCTCGGAGTCGCGCGTGATCTTCGGCGGCTTCTGACGCCGAGGAACGCCGCGGCTGCCCGTCCTCGGGCCCCAGAACTCGCCGCCCTCGACCTCGGGGTCGGCGAGCGCGCGCACGAGGGGCCACGCGCCGTGCTCTTTGGACTGCGCGAACGCGGCCTGCAGGTTGTCGCGGAAGCGCTTGACCCGCGAGGGCTCGTTGACGCCGGCGATGCCGGGGGTGCGACCACCCGTCGAATACCCGGGGTGAGCGACCACGCTCTCGACCGGGACGCCTGCGTCGCGCAGGCGCCGGTCGGCCTCGAACCCGAGCGCGGCCGTCGCCACCTTGGACTGCACGTACGCGCGCCACGCCGAGTACCGCTCGCTCAGCTGCGGGTCGACGGGGTCGTACGGCGTGAGCGCCGTCGACATGCTCCCCACCCAGACCATGCGGCCGGCGGCCGCCGCGAGCGCGGTCAGCAGCTCGCCGCCGAGGGCGAAGTGCCCGAGGGCGTTCGTGGCGAAGACCACCTCGTGGCCGTCGATCGTCGTCTCACGCGCGCGCGGCGCGTGGACGATCCCGGCGTTGAGCAGCACGCCGTCGAGCCCTCCCCGGCCACGGACGCTCGCCGCAGCCGAGCGGACCGACCCGAGGTTGGAGGTGTCGAGGATGAGCGGCTCGGTGGCGTCGGCCGCGGCATCCGGAACCCGGCGGCGTATCGCTGCGCGCGCCGCGGACAGCCGGTTCGGGTGGCGGCCCGACATGAGCACCTTCGCCCCGGCGCGCGCCAGCTGCTCCGACGCGAAATAACCCAGACCGGCGTTCGAGCCCGTCACGAGGTACACGCGTCCGGACAGGTCGGGAAGGCTCCGGGGGTCCCACGTCACGACTCCGACCCTACGCCCGCGCGACATCCCGCGACACCGCGACCGCATACCCTGTACGCATGCGCACGCGCTCCGACATCGAATGCTGGCTCACCGACATGGACGGCGTGCTGGTGCACGAGAACACGCCCATCCCCGGGGCATCCGCTCTCCTTCAGCAGTGGCGCGACCAGGGCGTGCCGTTCCTCGTGCTCACCAACAACTCGATCTTCACTCCGCGCGACCTTTCAGCGCGGCTGCGCGCGTCCGGGCTCATCGTGCCGGAGGAGTCGATCTGGACGTCGGCGCTCGCGACCGCCGACTTCCTGAAGTCGCAGATGCCGGGCGGGACCGCGTTCGTGATCGGAGAGGCGGGCCTCACGACGGCGCTCCACGAGGCCGGGTTCATCATGACCGAGACGAACCCCGATTACGTCGTGGTCGGCGAGACGCGCAACTACTCGTTCGAGGCGATCACGAAGGCCATCCGGTTCATCGGCGCCGGCGCACGGTTCATCGCGACGAACCCTGACGCGACGGGGCCCTCCACCGAGGGCGTGCTGCCGGCGACCGGCGCGATCTCGGCGCTCATCACGAAGGCGACCGGGATGGAGCCCTACGTCGTGGGAAAGCCCAACCCGATGATGTTCCGCTCGGCGCTCAACCGCATCGGCGCGCACTCCGAGAACACCGGCATGATCGGCGACCGCATGGACACCGACGTGGTCGCCGGCATCGAGGCGGGCCTGCACACGGTCCTGGTGCTCACCGGAATCAGCGATGCGCTCGAGATCCAGCGGTATCCGTTCCGCCCCGACGAGGTGCTGGACTCGGTGGCCGAGCTGCTCGACGCCGACCCGGTCGAGTCCGAGGACGCCGAGCTGCTGTAGCCGCCCTCGGCCCCGTCGCTGCTTCGTCCCTGCGGCGAGCCGTGGCCAACGGCCGCGTCGACCGCGCAGGATACGGCGATTCACGACGGATCGCGCCCCATCCATCTCGGACGGCGGCGGCGCGCGAAGTCACAGGCCCCCGGTAGGTTCTACGCATGGGTGCGCTCGACGACGGTGAGAAGGTGGAGGCGACGGATGCCGCGGCCTGGCGCGCGTGGCTCGAGACGAACCATCGCACCTCGAGGGGCGCCTGGCTCGTGCGCGCGAGGGCCGGCTCGCGCCTCACGTTCGTCGAGTACGAGGACGCCATCGTCCACGCGCTGTGCTTCGGTTGGATCGACGGTCCGGTCCGCACGTTCGACGAGTTCCGGGGCGGGCTGTGGTTCGCGCCGCGGCGCCCGACGAGCGGGTGGGCCGCGACGAACAAGGCCCGGGTCGCGAGGCTCGAAGCCGAGGGGCTGCTCACGGAAGCCGGCATCCGTGCGATCGAGGTCGCCAAGGCGAACGGCGCCTGGAGCGTGCTCGACAACTCCGAGGCGCTGCGTGAGCCCGACGACCTCGCCGCCGCACTCGATGCGGTGCCTGCTGCGCGCGCGACGTGGGACGCGTTTCCCCCGTCGGCCCGCAAGCTCGGGATCGCGAACGTCGACATGGCTCGACGCCCCGAGACGCGTTCGGCCCGGATCGCCAAGATCGTGACAGATGCCGCGGAAGGCAGGCGACCGTGATCTCAGAGACCGACCAGACCCTGTTGCTCGCGGTGTCGGGCGTGATCGTGTCAGGCACCCTCGTGGTGCTGGTGTGGCAGCTGTGGAGGAGCCGCGGCCGCGACGACTGAGCGTCCCGGCTACTGCGGCTCGAGGCCGAGGTCGTCAAGATCGATCGCGGCGAGCCACTGCAGGCCCTGCGCCTCGACCGCGGCCTGCGCGCCGGTCTTGCGGTCCACGATCACGGCGACGGCGACGGGCTCCGCGCCCTCGCGGCGGAGCGCCTCGACGGCCTTCAGCGCCGACTGCCCGGTGGTCGAGGTGTCCTCGACGACGACGACGCGCTTGCCCGCGACATCCGCTCCCTCGATCTGGCGCCCGCGGCCGTGGTCCTTCGGCTCCTTGCGCACCACGAACGCGTCGAGCGGGCGGTGGGTGCGGGCGGACTCGTGCATGACGGCGTTCGCGATCGGGTCGGCGCCGAGCGTCAGCCCGCCGACGGCGACCACGTCGTCGACGTCGCGGATGAGATCGAGCATGATGCGCCCGATCGCCGGAGCCGCCCGGTGATCGAGCGTCAGCTTGCGCATGTCGACGTAGTACGTCGCCTGCGCGCCGCTGGAGAGCGTGAAGTCGCCGTGGAACACCGCCTCGTCCTCGATGAGCGCGATGAGGTACTGGCGATCGGCTTCGAGCTCGGGCGTGGAGGCGACGGTCATGCCGATGAGTCTACGGAGCGGCCGAGGTCGCCGCGTCCCCGCCGCGAATAGGCTTGGGCCCATGCGCCTGGCCACTTGGAACGTCAACTCGATCCGCGCCCGGGTCGACCGTATCGTCGACTTCGCGGTGCGCGAGCACATCGACGTGCTCGCGATGCAGGAGATCAAGTGCAGGTCCGAGCAGTTCCCGTTCGAGCGGTTCGAAGACGCCGGCTATCACGTCGAGGCCTTCGGGTTCTCGCAGTGGAACGGCGTCGCCATCGCCAGCCGCGAGCCGATCGAGAGCGTGCGCACCGCGTTCCCCGGGATGCCCGGCTTCGCGAAGGGCCACGACGGCGCCGACGCCCCGCTCGAGGCACGCGCGATGGGCGCGACGGTCGGCGGCGTCGAGGTGTGGAGCCTGTACGTGCCCAACGGCCGCTCGCTCGGCGACCCGCACTACTACTACAAGCTCGACTGGCTGTCGGCGCTCGCCCAGTACACCGCGGGTGCGCTCGCCGCGAACCCCGATCTGCCGCTCGCACTGGTCGGCGACTTCAACATCGCCCCGACGGATGCCGACAACGGCGATCCGTCGGTGGTGCAGGGCTTCGCGACCCACGTGTCGCCGCCCGAGCGCGAGGCGTTCGCGGCGCTCGAGGCGGCCGGCCTTCAGGACGTCGTGCGTCCGCTCGTGCCGACGGGCTTCACGTACTGGGACTACAAGCAGCTGCGCTTCCCGCGCAACGAGGGGATGCGCATCGACTTCATCCTCGGTTCGCACGCACTCGCCGACGCCGTGACGGGCGCGGCGATCCACCGCAACGAGCGCAAGGGCGAAGCCCCGAGCGATCACGTGCCGGTCGTCGTCGACCTCGATCTCGAGGGCTCCGACGACGACCGCCCGATGATCTTCTGACGCTGCTTCCGCACGCCGGAGCACCGGCATCCTGCATCCTGGAATTTTTTTCTTCGTCGTCGCGTCATGATCGAGGTCCCGGTACGTCATGAACAATGGAGCGCACAGTCCACCCGACCGCGGACGCCCCCACCGGGGGTTTCCCAGCGCGTTCCCCCTCGCCCGGCGCGGCTCTGCCCCGCCGGTCGCCCCTGAAACCCGTATGCCATCCGGCGAGGAGTCAATGTGAACACGCCCAGCAGCGCCGTCGCGGACGACGCGCTGCCCGTGCGTTCCGACGAAGCGCTCGTCGCCGCCGCACGCGCCGGAGACGACGCCGCCTACGCGGAACTGTGGGAACGGCATGTGGCGAGCGGACGCCGCGCGGCGAAAGCTGTGAGCCCGACCGTCGACCCGGACGATCTCGTGTCGGAGGCGTTCACGCTGATCCTGGGTGCCATCCGCAAGGGCGGTGGTCCGCACGAGGGCTTCCGCCCGTACCTGTTCAGCACGATCCGCAACATCGCCGCGTCGTGGGGCCGCCGCGCCAAGGAGATTCCGCTCGACGATCTCGACGAGCGGGCGGCGGAGTCGTCGGCCGAGTTCGCCGAGCGGGTGGCCGACCGCTCGGTGCTGGCCCAGGCGTTCCGCGAGCTGCCCGAGCGCTGGCGTGAACTGCTCTGGTACACCGAGGTCGAAGGTATGAAGCCGCGCGAGGTCGCGCCACTGCTGGGGATGACGCCGAACGCCGTCTCGGCGCTGGCCTATCGCGCGCGCGAGGGTTTCAAGCAGTCGTGGCTGCAGGCGCACATCAGCGATCCCGCGAGGCCCGCGGAATGCCGCTGGGTGTGCGAGATGCTCGTCGCGAGCGAGAAGAGGCCGGTGCGCCGCGGCGATCGGCGCCGGCTCGACGCGCACCTGCGCGATTGTCAGGCGTGCCGCATCGTGGCGGCAGACCTCGAGAACGTGTCGCAGAAGCTCCGCATGGTGCTGCTGCCACTTGTGCTCGGCGGGGTTGGGGCCCTCGCCTACACCGCCGATGCCACTCCGGCCGTGGCAGCGGTGGTGACCGGAACGCCCGTCTGGGGAGGGGGGACGTCCGGCTCTGGGGATGCAGGCGCATCTGGGGGCGCCTCGGACGGTGGTGCCGGCGCGGGGGGCGCCGGCACCACCGTCCTATCTGCGGTCGGGATCGCGGCGGGGGCCCTCGCCGCGACCGCGGCCGTCGCAGTCGTCATCGTGATCGCTCCATGGAACTCCCCCGCGGGTGAGGTGGCCGAGCCACCCGTCGCGGTTGCACCCGCTCGCGAGGAGCCGGCACCGGCCGACGATACCGGCAACGAGACTGCGGCTTCTGACCCGCTTCTGCTGCCGGAGGCACCCGCTCCGCCCACGGTCGATGCGCCACCCGCGTCG
>NZ_RRYE01000009.1 GCF_004010105.1 Microbacterium sp. CPCC 204701 | reverse complement strand
CGCCGCGCCCGACTCCGCGCTCGTGCAGGCGCTGGGCGCTCTCGCTGCGGCGCAGGGCTGACCTCGGCGCGGGCCCTGCCCCCACGCCACGGTGCCCGGCGGTCTCCGGACCGCCGGGCATCGGCGCGTCTGGCCAGCGGAGGCGTTGCGCAGAACAGGTGATCTGGCGAGAACAGGGCGATTGCGCCGCGATCGTCCTGCGTACGGCAGATCACCTGTTCTGGGCGACGGATGCCGGGGGCCGAGGGACCCGCTGGGGCTCTTCTACGGGTCAGCGCGGGGTCAGCGCGTCGCCGACGGGGAACGGCAGGCGGAAGCGTTCGGAATCGGCGCCGACCGCCGACGCCGCGCCGTACTCGTCCGCCACGACGGTCACGCCGCGCGGGCTCGCCTCGGCGATGCGCACGGGACGCTCCGAGCCGTCGGCGAAGCGGAGGGTCCAGCGGTCGGCGAGATAGCCCATGCCGAGATCCTCGAGCAGCTCTTCGGCCGTGAGCCAGTCGATCGGAGCGGCCGTGCGCTCTCGTCCGAGCAGGTCGAAGACGCGGAAACCCTCGCCGTCGGCGAGCATCCATCCGAGGACCTCGCTGTCGGCGCGGCGATGTTCGATCCAGTCCGCAGGCAGCACGGCAGCCGAGCCTACCCGGCCACCGCGGCGACGCGCCGATGACGAAGTACGAGCTTCGCGCGGCGGGCGCGGTGACGGCATCCCGATGACATCCGTCGCCTGCGCGTCGATCTCGACGCGGTGAGCTCGATGGTGGTGCCCTTGGGAACGCTGCCGGTCGGATCCATCCGGTGGACGAGCCCTGGTCCGCCTCGGTCGGGGCGGCATCGCCTTCGCGGTTCGACGATAGGCCGCGCGGCGCGCTCGCGCATCGTGGAAGCCCGACCGCTCCTGCCGCGGGAAGCCGCGGGAGCCGCGGGGAAGCCGCGGGGAAGCCGCGGGGAAGCCGCGGGGAAGCCGCGGACGGGACGATACCGAACGTCGCGGGGGAACCGGAACCCTTCAGCATCCCCATCGCGCGCGGTCCGGCTTCCGACGCCTCGTAGACTGCTCGACAGATCGAGACGGGAGGGGCGGGTGCGAGTAGTCCACCTCGTATGCTCCACGGGGTTCGCCGGAGTGGAGCGCTATATCGTCACCGTCGCCGGCGGGCTCGCACGTGCAGGCGCCGAGCTGACGGTCATCGGCGGGGACCCTCGGCAGATGATCTCAGCGCTGGACGGAACCGGCGTGGACTGGCTCCCGGGCGCTGGCATGCGCGAAGCCCTCGTCTCCCTCCGTTCCGCGCCTCCCCCTGACGTGCTTCACACGCACATGTCGCAGGCGGACCTCGTGGGCTGGATGGACCGCCGCATGCGGAAAGGGCCACGTCACGTCAGCACGCGTCACTTCGCCGGGCCCCGCGGCGCGGGTGCTCTGGCGCGGGCCGCATTCCGGCCCATCGGACGATCCCTCGATGCCCAGATCGCCATCTCGGAGTTCGTCGCGGCGAACGTCGAGTCCCCCGCTGAAGTGGTCTACTCGGGCGTCGAGTCCCGCTCCGCACCCTCGGAACGCTCGCCATTCGCGCTCGCCGCGCAGCGGCTCGAGCCCGAGAAGAACACCACGGAAGCGATCGAAGCGTGGTCGCAGTCGCGCGGTCCTGCGGCGGGGTGGGTGCTGCGGATCGCGGGTGACGGCTCGGAGCGTGGTCGCCTCGAAGAGCTCGCACGCGAGCGCGGCGTCGCCGAGTCGGTGGAGTTCCTCGGCCATCGGAGCGATATCTCGAGCCTGCTGAGCTCTGCGGCGCTGGTGATCGCACCCACTCCGCGCGAAGGACTCGGGATTCTCGTGCTCGAGGCGATGGCGCACGGTACGCCCGTCGTCGCGGCGGCGGGAGGCGGCCACCTCGAGTCGGTGGGCATGGCGCAGCCCGAGCTGCTCTACGCGCCCGGCGACCCTCGCGCAGCGGCCGTCCTGCTGGACGGCCTGATCGACGAGCCGGGTCTTCGCGCCGCGTACGGAGTCTCGCTCCAGCAGCTCCAGCGAGAGCGGTTCACGATCGAGGGTCAGATCGCCGGCGTCAGCGCCGTCTACGATCGGCTGCTCGCGTGAGCCGCGAACTGATCGTCCTTTCGCTCGAGGCCTGGGACGAGGTGTGGCGGCGGAACCAATACCTCATCGATGGGCTTCTGCGCGGCGATCCGACGCTCCGCGTCCTGTTCGTCGAGCCGTCGAACGACGTGCTGCACTCCGCGCTGTCGGGGCGCGGCATCCGGCGTGGCACCGGCCTGAGATCGGCCGCCGGCTATGAGGGACGACTCAGCCTCTTCCAACCCGACAAGGTTTTCCCGCGCGTGCTCGGTCCGATGGCCGACGCCTTCCTGCACAGGGCCGTCCGGCACGTCGCCCGCCGCCTCGGGTTCGAGTCACCCGTCGTCTGGATCAACGACCCCGGCTGGGCCGGGCTGGCGCGCGGGACAGGCTGGCCGAGCATCTACGACATGACGGATGACTGGCTTGCGGCAGACCGGCCCGCTCGTGAGCTTCGGCGCATCTCGCGGAACGAAGACACCCTGATGGACCGCTGTGAAGCCGTCGTGGTCTGCTCGGAAGGACTTCGCGAGACCCGCCGCCTCCGGCGAGAGGTGGTGCTGATCCCGAACGCCGTCGACGTGCGTCGGTATCGCGACCGCTCCGCTCGCCCCGACGACCTGCCCGATCGGGCCGCGGTGTATGTCGGGACGCTGCACGAGGACAGGCTCGACGTCGATCTCGTCCTGGCGACGGCGGATGAAGCGATCTCGGCCGGCGGGCGCGTCGCGCTCGTCGGCCCGTCCGCCCTTTCGGCCGCGAACACGGCGCGACTGACCGCCCATCCCGGTGTGGCGATGCTGGGCTCGCGGCCGTACACGGCGGTACCGGCATACCTGCAGCACGCAGCCGCGCTGATCGTCCCGCACGTCGTGAATGACTTCACGGACAGCCTCGACCCACTGAAGCTCTACGAATATCTTGCCGTGGGCCGACCGATCGTGAGCACCCCGGTGGCGGGCTTCCGCTCCCTTGCGGCGGACGAGGTCATCATCGCCGAGGGTCGTGAATTCCCCGAGGTCGTCAGCGCGACTGTTCGCGAGGATCTACCGACGACATTCGCGCCGGGAGTTCCCGACTGGGCGGACCGCGTCGCCGCGTTCAGCGATGTCCTTGCGCCGCTCTGGCGGCGCTGAGACCGGTCAGTAGGCGCCTTCGGCTTTGAAGACGGTACCCACCGTCTTGATCAGGATGAGCAGATCGCCGACCACCGACCAGTTCTCGACATAGCGCAGATCGAGCCGCACGCTCTCTTCCCACGAGAGGTGGGAGCGCCCGCTGATCTGCCACGGCCCCGTGATGCCGGGACGGATGTACAGCCGACGGTAGGTGCTGTCCTCGTAGTGATGGGTCTCGCGGGGCAGGGGCGGACGCGGGCCCACGATGCTCATGTGCCCGAGCAGCACGTTCACGAACTGCGGAAGCTCGTCGATCGAGAACTTGCGCAGGAACGCACCGACGCGCGTGACGCGCGGATCGCTCTTCATCTTGAAGAGCGGGCCGGCTCCCTCGTTGAGTGACGCGACAGCGTGCAGCATGTCTTCGGCGTCGACGCGCATCGAGCGGAACTTCAGCATCGGGAACGTCTCGCCGTCGCGACCGACTCGCGGCTGGACGAAGAAGACCGGACCCTTGCTCTCGAGCTTGATCGCGATCGCGATGATCGGCGTCGCGATCGCCACGAACACGAGCGCGATCGAGGCGACCACGATGTCGAAGGCGCGCTTGGCGAGGTGATGCCCGCCTTCGAACGTCGGGATCTCCACCTGGATGAGCGGAAGGCCCTCGACCGGGCGCAGCGACATCCGCGGCCCGGCCACATCGACGAGGGGGCTGGAGAGCGACAGCTCGGCCGCCGTGCCCTCGAGCTGCCAGGCCAGGCGCTTGATGTACCCGCGATCTCCTTCGGGGATGCTGGCGAGGATCACCGAGTCCGCGCCGAGGGCCTTCGCCTGGGCCGCCACATCGCCGACCGAGCCGACCGAGGGGAAGCGCTGACCGCCGACGGCGGCCTCCGAAGCGGGCCCGTCGAGGATCACGCCGGCGACCTGGTACGCGTGGAGACCATCCGTCTCGAGGCTCTCGATGACGTATTCGACGTCGTAGCGGTTGCCCACGATCAGTGCACGCGAGATGAAATGCCCCGCGACGCGCTGACGCTGCAGCCAACGACGCGACAGCCACCGGGCGAGCAGGATCGCCACCGTGCCGAGGGGCAGTGCGATGAGCAGCTGGGCACGGATGCCCTGAGACTGCATGATGACGAAGGCGATCGCGGCGACGCCGAATGCCATGCCGGTCGCGTGAAGCACGCGGCGGTATTCCACGCCCTGCCCGATCACGCGGGGTGAGCGCGTCTGGAACAGCGCGAGCAGGATCAGCCAGGCGGCCGCCGTGAACACGAACACCCGCCCGTACTGCCACGGCGCGTCCGCGAGGTCGACCTGCGCGATCGCGTCGATCTGGATCCACGCCGCGATGCCCGTCGAGGCGATCACGACGGCGGTGTCCGCGAGTCGAAGGCGCGACCGGTAGGCGCGTTCCCACCGATGGCGGTTCTCCAGGGTCGCGTCAGGCGTCGGCGCGACGGCGGCGTGCACCCTCGGCTTGACGCCGGCGACAGTGCTGACGGACGGCACGCTACGTGCCGTCGGCACTCGCATGGTCCCCAGATTTTGACGCTCGAAAGCGGTCGTCACGTCTTGGCCCTCCCCAGTGGGCGCAAAAATCGGCGCGACCCCCCGGCCGCACGCGATACTCCCCAGTCACCCGCGGTCCCACACCGCGAGCCAAGCACTTCTGTCGGTGGTGCTTTTCGTCCTCACCTTCCCTAGAGGAGGACGCCCGACAAGAGATACTCTGCGCACTCTATCGGCTTTTCGCCCTCGATGGTGAGGCTCCTCTCATGTTTTTCTCGGAACTGTTCTGACGAAGCCTCGGATCGCTCCCGGCGCCCGCGCCCTGCTATAGTTCCTCCTCACCGAGGCGAAGCGGTCCGGGCCGCGACGTGAGACGGTGGAGGGCGGACTCGAGCGTGGCGGGCGATCTGCGAGCCACCCGTCGCACCGACGGAGTCCGGATACTGGGGACGATGTGATGGGTGGGGAACCATGACTCTGGCACAAGACGTCACGCCAAACGGTGAGATCGACATCCAGCCGCTGCCTACCGCTCCGGCCGGGATCAGTCCGGACGAGCTCAAGGCGGTCTTTCGCGATCATCCGGCCGGCATCGCCGTCGTGACGGCTGACGCCGGGAACGGTCCCGTCGCCATGACGGCATCCTCGGTGTTCTCGGTGTCGGCCGCCCCGCCCCTGATCGTCTTCTCGGCATCGGCGCTGTCATCGAGCACTCCGACGCTGCTGACAGCCGACACCGTGGTGATCCACATGATCGACACGGATTCCCTCGACCTCGCGGTCCTATGCGCGACGAGCGGCGTCGACCGCTTCGAAGACACCGCACGGTGGACCCGCCTTCCCACAGGGGAGCCGGTCTTCCACGGGGTCACGCGCCGCGTGCGGGCACGGGTGACGAGCCGGCTCGATGCGGGATCCGCGACCGTCATCGTCGTGCACGCGCTCGAAGCGTGGCACGACCCGGGGCATCATTCCCGGCCGCTCGTGTACCACAACCGAACCTGGCACACGCTCAGCGAATCCAGCACGCTGCTCTGAGGAACCGGCTGCGAGCGGATGCCGTCCGCTGGCTAGCATGACTGCATGCGTGTCGCGATGTCTTCCTACGCCTTCAACAACGAAGGAGGCATCGAGCGCGCGTCCTACGAACTCGCCTTGCGCATGGCCGACCGCATCGACCTCACCTTGGTGTCCGCCGTCATCGACCCCGCACCCGCACCTCCACTGCACTGGCATCGCGTGCCGATGCGCCCGTCGCCGGGCTTCGCGATCCCGGTGACCTATTCGGCGGCGGCGAGCCGCAGCATCCGTTCACTCGAGTTCGACGTCGTCCACAACCAGGGCGGCTGTGCGACGCGCGTGCAGGACGTCATCACCGCGCACAGCTGCCACCGCGCGTGGTGGGAGATGAAATTCCGCAACGGCGAGGCGCTGCGCGCGATCGCCAACCCCTTCCATCACGCGGTGCTGCAGGTCGAGCAGCGCAACTACCGGCACGGGGGCTTTCGGCGTGCGATCGCCGTGTCGCCGAGCGTCGCGCGCGAGCTGACCCGGTATTACGGGGTGGACCCCGAGCGGATCACGGTCATCCCGAACGCGGTCGACGTGGGGCGGTTCCGACCTTCGGATGCCGCGGCCATCCGCGCGCGGGTGCGCGCTCGGCACGGCTACACCGAGGACGATGTCGTGCTGCTGTTCGTCGGCAAGGAGTTCCGTCGCAAGGGACTGGGTGCCATCATCGACGCGCTCTCGATCCTCCCGGCGAACACCCGCCTGCTCGTCGTGGGCGGCGACGACGCGCGGCCCTTCCGCGCACAGGCCGCAGCCCTCGGCGTGGGCGACCGCATCGTCTTCACCGGCCACTCGTCCGCTGTCGAGGAGTACTTCCAAGCGGGTGATGTCTTCGTCTTCCCGACGATCTACGAGGCCTTCGGCCTCGTGATGCTGGAGGCGGCGGCGGCGGGGCTGCCGATCGTCGCCACTCCTCTCGGCGTTGCGGAGGAGTTCGTGACCGAGGGCCGCAACGGCGCCTTCATCGAACGCGATGGTCGGTCGATCGCGGCGCGGCTGGCTCCTCTGGTCGCCGACCGCGATGTGCGAAGGCGCATGGGCGAGGAAGCACGGGCGGATGCCTCGGCCTACACGTCGTGGGAATCTGTGGCTCAGCGCACGCTCGACGTGTACGCCGAGGTCGCTGAAGAGAAGCTCCGCACGCGCTCCGCGGCCTGAAACGGCCTTCAGCCGATCCGCGCCGCGTAGGCGACGGGCCCCTCGACGAAGATGGAGCGGCGTCGGCGCGCGTCGGCGCGCGCTGCGCCACGCAGCGTCCACGACCGCACGGTCGCTCCGACGATGACTCCTGCCCGGAACACCTGCCACCCGGCGGCGCCGAAGTGCTTGCGCTGGTACTTCTCGCTGCTCGCGAAGAAGAGCGCCTCACGGCGGGTGCTGTCACCTCCCGTGCCGGCGCCGACGTGCGTCGCCGTGACGGAGGCGACCGTGATCCCCCACCCGGCGTCGCGCGCCCGCTTCTGCCAGTCGACTTCCTCGGCATACAGGAAGAACTGCTCGTCGAACTCCCCGATCTGCGCGATGGCCTCAGAGCGGAGCAACAGCACCGAGCCGATCGCGAAACCCTTCGCGCGATCGAAGCGGCCGAGTCCGAGCGCGTCGATCCATGCTCGCAGAGGGCTGGGAAACGGCCACCACACGCGGACGTCCCGACCGCTTGACGGCTCCGTCTGGGTGGCGCCGACCACGGCACGCGACGGTCGCGCGTGCAGCGTGGCGTGCATCGTCTCTATGCCCTCCGCCGAGATGCGCGCGTCGGGGTTGAGAAGGAGCACGTCGTCGGCGGCAAGCCCCCGATCAGCGAGCGACCTGAGGGCGACGTTGACTCCGGCGCCGAACCCGAGATTCGCCTGCGGATCGATGTAGGCGGCGCCGCGGCGCTCGGCCATCGCCTTCGTCACCGCGGAGGACGAGTTGTCGACGATCGTCACGCCGAACCGATCACCGATGGCGTCCAGCGCACCCTCGAGCAGCGCGGGATCGCCGTACGCCACCGCGACGACCTGCGGCGGCCGGCCGGCACCCCCATCGCGTCGCGGCACGACGCTCCGGTACAGCGCGGTCTGCTGCTCCGCGACCCGCCGCCATGTGAACTCCGATGCACGCGCGAGCCCACGCTCGCGCAGCTCGCCCCAGCGGCGTGTGTCGAGCGCGGCATCGATCCCGGCGGCGAGAGCCCGGGGGTCACCCGGCTCGACGAGCACGCCGGCGTCGGCCACGACATCGGGGATCGCGCCGGAGCGACTGGCGACGACCGGGATCCCCGACGCCATCGCCTCGACCGCGACGCGGCAGAACTGCTCGAGCCACCCCGGCCATGGAATCGACGGGACGGCGATGACATCGAGCCTGCGATAGCGCTCGGCGAGCGCATCGCCCTGCGCGAAGCCGAGGAAGGAAACGCGTTCCGAGAGGCCGAGCTCCGCGGCCAGCGCGACGAGCTCGGCGCGCTGGCTGCCGTCCCCGCTGATCTCCAGACGCCAACGGGGGCGGGATGCCGCGGCCCTCAGCAACGTCGCGACGCCCTTGTACGGTTCCAGCCGGCCGACGTAGCCGACGACGGGGTGGGTTCGCGGCGTCGCCGAAGCCGCGGCCGAGAAACGGTCGGTGTCGACGCCGAGCGGGATCAGGTCGGCAGGCCTGCGCAGGCCCTTGCGCCGGAGGATCTCCCCCGCTTCGCGATTGCACACATACGCGCCCGCGGCGCCTCGGAGAGCCGCGGCTTCGAACCAGCGGAACGGGATCGGGTATCGCTTCTCGATGTTCTGGGCGGAGTAGAGCACGTACGGGGTCGGGATGCGGAGGAGTCGGCGCAGCAGGAGCACTTCGGCGGTCGCCAGTGAGAAGGGCTCTTCGTGCAGATCGATCAGATCCGGCTTCGTCCGCAACAGCCGCCAGATCGGTCGCGGATCGTAGAGGAACGCGTTCGGATGCGTGCCGACGGTGCGGGCGCCGTCGACGAACGCGTCACCGCCGGGATCGAGCGCGATGACCCTTCCGCCCTCGTTCCAGCGCTCGGCCGACAGCAGCCGCACGTCCACGCCCAGCTCGCGCAGGCCTCGTTCTCGATCCCGCCACGCCGAGACCACGGCGTGGTGGGCGACCCGCAGCACCCTCATCCGGCCCCCTTCCCTCGGCGAGCCTAGCGAGGAAGGTCGCTGGCAGGCGTTCCGGAGGGCGAAGCGGGCAGTTCGGGCTCGACCGGAGAGGAGGGCGTGGCCGGGGCGGCGGACGCCGCGCTCTTCAGCGGCAGGTGCAGCCACTTGGGCTGTCCGTAGAGAAGAGTCGCGCGCCTGGTGAAGCGGTGCACCAGCAGCGCTCCGGCGATCGCGAACGCCGTGAGCGCAGGCACGAGGAAAGGTGCGACCACTCCTGGGATCGACGGGGCGACGGCGACGAGCCACCATCCGATCAGAAGCAGGTACCAGTGGAGGAGGTAGACCTGCAGAGTGCGCGAGCCGAGGTGGAACAGCCAGTCGAAGGCGGCCCACCGGGCCAGCAGGATCGCGACGCTGCAGCCGGCGGCGACGGCCAGCACGCTGAGCACCGTCCACGACGCAAGCTCCTTCACCGAGCCGATCGGCGCATCGATCCAGTCGAGCCGCCGGAAGACGAAGACCAGCAGCGCATACGCCGCCGGGGCGATGAGAGTGTGCCACCACTTGAGCCGCGGCACGAGGCGGCGCACCCACGGGCCGAACTCGACCGCGAGCAGGAAGAACAGGAAGTACTTCCCGACCTTCCCCCATTCGCTGTAGGGATCGACGAACAAGCCGTACTGGAAGACCAGGGTGAGCGCGAGCGCGACGCCGAGTCGGACCACGATCGGAAGTCGGCGCAGCGCCCAGCCCAGGAGGAAGTACACGACGATCGCGTAGATGAACCACGTCTGCCCGTTGGGCTGGATCACCGTCCTGGCGATCTCGACGAGGGTTCCCCCGACCCCCTGGAACTCGCCGATGGCCGTCCAGAAGACGACGATCGCGATGATCGACCAGAGGAAGTACAACCACGCGAACTTCAAGATGCGCAGATCGACGAGGTCGCGCAACGGCCTGGAGAGCACCTTCGCGGCGAAGATTCCGGCGGTGAAGAAGAACAGCGGCATGCGGAACGTCTCGAGCAGCTCGGTGTAGCCGCCCCACTGCCACACATGCGCGTCGGCGGTGTAGTCGAACGTCGCGTGAAAGAACACCACCAGAATGATCGCGATGCCCTTCGCGACGTCGATCCACCGCTCCCGCGGCGTGGACGATGGATAGGCGGCCGAAGTCGACATCGTCAGATCCCCCAGATCAGGCGCGCGGGCCCCATCCCACGCAGACGCGGAGAGTCTACGCCTGGTTCGATCAGAGCCCCAGCGTCAACTCGAAAGGCGTCTCGTCACCCCGCTCCACAGACCGCCGGGCGCCGCTCGGAGCGCCCACGCGAGCTCTCCCGCCGCGGCGACAGGGCGACGCCGCGACAGGTCGGCCTTCGCGGCGCGTGCCGCGCTCCACCACGCGAATCGGGCATTGCGAGCGAGGCTCTCTTCGAACGCCGCCGCCAGCTCCGGGTCCTCGGAGGCGAGAGCCCTGTCACGATGCGACCGCAACACGTGATCGATCGCCCGGACGAGTTCGCGATAGCGCTGCGTCGTGTTCTCGCCGTGCGATCGATAGTCCACGAGTCCCGCCTCAGCGAAGACGAGCCGCCCCCGCTCCGCCAGCGAGAGGATCAGATCGAGGTCCTCGGCGTGATGCAGATCCTCGGCGAAGCCACCGACCGCCTCGAAGTGCCGTCGGCGCACGACCAGGTTGCCGGCGAAGATGCCCGTCCGCCGTGCAGCGACCTCTGCCCGCGAACGCACGGCCACTTGATCAGCGGGGGCCAGGACCCGGTCGCCTCCGGCGTCGATCGTCTGTATGCGGCAGTACGAGGCCACCGCGTCGGGTGCGGCCGCCAAGGCCGACACGTGAGCTTCGAGGCATCCGGGGTGCCAACGGTCATCGTCGTCGAGAAAGGCGATCAGGTCGCCGCGCGATGCCCGCACACCGGCGTTGCGAGCCGCGGCCACACCCGATGGGCGACGGCGGATCAGGCGGGCGGCAGGGAACCGGCGGACCGTCTGCGCGATCGCCTCCGGGTTCGGCGACCCGTCGTCGACGACGACGATCTCGAAAGAGCCGTAGGACTGCGCCGAAGCCGAGTCGATCGCCTCCGCCAAATATGCGCCGCTGCGATTCGTCGCCACGACGATGCTGACCGTCTCGGAAACCCCCATGCTGCGATGCTATTGCGGCGCTGCGGACGAGACCTCGCCTTCGGCCAGTCTGATGCGACGCTCGACCGACACAGGGCCGCGGGCGAAGAGCCATGCCCGCTCCTTCGCCGCCCGGCGCCGATCGCCACGGAGGAAGACGACGCGCGGAATGCCGCCGATGGCCACCGACCAGCGCGCGAGCTGCCAGCCCCACCAGCCGTAGTGCTTGCGGAGGAAGCGCTCGAGCCCGGCTTGAAGGAACACCTCACGGGCGAAGGAGTCCGAGCTGGTGCCCGCGCCGACATGGACCGCCGTCACGTCTTCGACGACGACATTCCTCCACCCGAGCTTCTCGGCGCGAAGCTGCCAGTCGGCTTCTTCGGCGTACAGGAAGAAGGTCTCGTCGAATGACCCGACCTGCCCCACGGCTTCTGCGTTCAGCAGCAGGATCGACCCGATGACGTACGGCGGGCCGTCGTTGCGGACGAACCGGCCGAGCTTCACCGCGTCGCCGAGGAAATGGGCTGGACGCGGGTAGGGCCACGCGACTTGAGCCGGCCGTCCGCGTTCGTCGACCTGGAGCGGCCCGACCGCGGCGATGCGGGGCCCCGCGTGAAGCGCGGCGTGGAGGACTGAGATCATCGCCGGCTCGACGACGGCGTCGGGATTGAGCAGCAGCACGTCGGCGCCGGGGGCCTGCCGCCGAGCGAGGCCGTAGTTGACGCCGGAGCCGAAGCCGAGATTCGCGCCGGGGTCCCAGTATGCGCCTCCGGCTTCTCGCACGACCGCGGCGACCCGAGCGTCGGACGAGTTGTCCACGACCGTCAGCGGGAAGCGGCCCTTCAGCGGCGCCAGTGCGGCCGCGAGCATCTCGGGAGAGCCGTAGGCGACCACGATGACCTCAGGGGGCGCAGGCGCTTCTCGCGTCACTCGTCGCCTCCGTTTCCGTCGCCGCCGGATAGAGCCTAGTGCGTGCCGTGTCGGCGATGCGGGCCCCTCTCGCCCTGACGCCCGAGCGGGCATACACTTTCCCCGTGGACACTGGGGCGTCCACCGCCCGCTGACGCGATTCGCAGAGTCAACGGGCCTCATCACGCCAGCTGGGGAGGCATTCGTGATGGCTGACCAACGACCGCCGTCGACGCGGAGGACCCGCCGGTACGTTCTTCCGGCGCTGATCTCTGCGGTGGTGCTCGTGCCGAATGCGGTCGTGATCGCGCTGGGCGTCGAGGATTTTCCTTTCACGTCGGCGCCGATGTTCGCACACCACATCGGTCCAGACACGCGGCTGTACGCGTTCCGGCTCGAGGCGGTCCGAGACGGGGCGTCCGAACCGTTCCCGTTGGAGATGACGAACCTCGACCCGCTGGAACTCAAGCGCCAGCTCGCCTCGTGGTACTACCGTCCCATGAGCGACACCTCGCCGTTCCGCGACCTGAGCGGCGATTCGAGTTCGCCGGAGGTGTTCGACGACAGGATGGCGACCTTCTTCCGTCCTCTCACCGACTTCCTCCGCGATGAGCGCGGAATCGAGTACGACGGTGTGAACCTCTACGTCGACACCGTCGACAGCTCAGGCGAACTGCTCGAGTCCGAGCATGTCGGATACTACGAAACCGCGACACGGCGCTACACCCAGACAGCGGAGGTGCTGCGATGACGGTCGTCGATGCACGACCGAGCCGCGGCGCGAAGGTCTTCGCGGTGCTTCCACTGCTGTGGCACGGGCGGCTCAGCTGGCTGCGGATCGTCCTGGTTTTCATGTTCAGCCAGCGCACCCTCGAGCTCGTCCGCGGGTGGCACACACCCGTGCCCGACGCCGAGTATCAGGGGTGGGTGCTGGGCATCGTCCCGGCGGGTCTGCGCGACTTCGTCCTGGCACACCCGAACCCGGTGGCAGCCGGCGTGCTGCTCCTGACAGTGCTGAGCGTGGTCGGACTCGCGACGCGCCCGGCACTGCTCTGCCTCGTGCTCGTCGGACTGTTCGCTCGCGCGGTCGAAGTGAGCCAGGGCGTCTTCGACCACGAATCCTCGCTGACCACCCAGGTTCTCTTCGTGCTCGTGTTCGCGCCCGGCACCAACACGATCTCTCTGGAGCATCTGATCCGCTGGTGGCGGGCGGGGCGGAAGGATCTGCTGGGATATCTGACCAGGCCGTTCCGTCAGTGGGGCGTGTACCTGATCCTCGGTCTCCTGGCCGTCACGTACACGACGTCAGGCCTGTCGAAGCTGCGATTCAGCGACTTCCGCTGGTTCGACGGCGAGACCCTCGGCTTCTACCTCCGCGGTCTCACCTCCGGCGATGAGGTGTACGTGGTGGGCGGCGGGCAGGCCACGTGGCGAGACGACTTCGGTCTCGAGATGTACACCTACGGCAACTACAACTACGGCTCCTACCACCCCGCTGCTCTGACCGGCATCGTCGACTGGATGGCGCACACGCCGGCGATCATGATCGCCGTCTCCGTCGCCACGCTGCTGCTCGAGCTCGGCGGCCTTCTGCTGTTCGTGCCCCGGCTGCGCAGCCTGATGCTGATCGGCTACATCTGCATGCACACGACCATCGGCGTGCTCATGGGGCTCCCGTTCCTCGAGTACCAGGTCATCTGCTTGCTCTTCATCGAGTGGGAGCGCATCGTGCCCTTCATCCAGAAGCGGTTCGCCGTACGTCGAAGCCGAAAGCATGAGCAGTCGCCCGGCGGCGACGTGCCCCCGCGTGCGGCAACGGGCGAGCCGGCGCGCGCGCCGCAGCCGGCCATGGGGAACACGAATGGATGACGCGGTCGTCATCGGAAGCGGACCCAACGGCATGGCCGCCGCCGTCACACTCGCCCGAGCCGGACTGCGGGTGCGCGTATTGGAACGCTCGGCGACCATCGGAGGGGCCGCGCGCACCCTGCCCCTCACCATCGACGGATTCCGCCACGACGTCGGCGCGGCGGTCCACCCTCTGGCCCTCGCCTCGCCGTTCTTCCGAGCTTTCGAGCTCGATCGGCGAGTGCGCTTCGTCGTGCCCGACATCTCGTACACCCAACCTCTTCCGGACGGCGGCGGTACCGCGTACCGCGACCTCGACCGCACGGTCGCCGAGCTCGGTCGCGACGGTCCTGCCTGGGCGCGGCTGCTGCGACCGCTCGTCGACGACATCGACGGCCTCACCGACTTCACGGCGAACCAGATGCTGCGGATGCCTCATGCACCCATCACGGCGGTCCGGTTCGGGCTGCGTGCCCTCGAGCAGGGCACGCCCCTGTGGAACGTCCGATTCGCCGGGGAGGTCGCGCCGGCGCTGCTGACAGGCGTCACATCGCACGGCATCGGCCGGATTCCGACCCTCGCCTCGGCGGCGGTCGGACTCGTGCTCGCCGCGCACGCACACGCTCGCGGATGGCCCGTTCCGGTCGGGGGCTCCCAGTCGATCATCGATGCGATGGTCGAAGACCTGACGGCCCACGGCGGCGCGATCGAAACCGGTCAGGAGGTCACGGATCTGCGCGACGTGGCCGACGCGCGGATCGTGGTCGCCGACACGTCGGCGCGGGCGCTCGCCCGAATCGGTCACGCTGTCCTGCCCTCCGCCTACCGGCGGCGGCTGGAGCGCCTGCGGTACGGCGACGGCGTCGCGAAGGTCGATTTCGCGCTCGCCGGACCGGTTCCGTGGACGTTCGAGCCGGCCAGGCGCAGCCCCACGGTGCACCTCGGCGGCACCCGCGCGCAGATGCGGCGTGCCGAGGCGATGGTCGCGGCGGGATCGGTCGCCGGTGAGCCATACGTGCTCGTGAGTCAGCCGACGATCGTCGACCCCACACGTGCCCCAGAAGGACGGCACGTGCTGTGGGCGTACATCCACGTCCCGCATGGCTCACCGCACGACCCGACCGAGGACGTCATCCGCATGATCGAGCAGGCTGCTCCCGGATTCCGGGATTTGGTGATCGCGTCGTCGTCGCACACGGCCCGCGAGCTCGAGGCGATCAACCCGAACCTCGTGGGCGGCGACCTCTCGGCCGGGGCTATCACGCTTCCCCAGCTCGTCGCACGGCCGCAGATCTCTCCGAGTCCCTGGCGCACCCCCGTGACCGGTCTGTACCTCGGCTCGTCGTCGACGCCGCCCGCCAGCGGGGTGCACGGCCTGTCGGGCTTCTACGCCGCACGGCTGGCGCTCAGGGACACTCTCGGGCTCCCCGTTCCCGATCTCGGAGTCGGCCAGACGGCGGCACGGCGGGCCTGAAGCCGCACGGTCGGGGCCTCCTGGGCCAGACTGAGGTGGGCGCCGCGCCGGAGAGTGCGCGAGGGTGCTCGAGTACGAGGAAGGAGGACGCACGTGGCCGAGCAGCCGGTCGACGCGAGCGTCGTCATCCCTGCCTTCAACGCTGAGGCGACCCTCGCCGACCAGCTGAGCGCTCTCGCCGGGCAGGACGCGAATGCCGCGTTCGAGGTGCTCGTGAGCGACAACGGCTCGACCGACGGCACGGCTCGCGTCATCGAGGCCTTCGCCGACCGCATCCCGGGGTTGCGGCTCGTGGACGCGTCGTCGCGACGCGGGGCGTCTGCGGCGCGCAACGTCGGCGCGGCCGCCGCTCGTGGACGCCTTCTCCTCTTCTGCGATGCCGATGACGTGGTTTCGACTGGGTGGGTGCGCGCCATGACCGCGGCGCTCGCGCACGCCCCGTTCGCAGCGGGCGCGGTCGAGCACTCCCTGCTGAACCCGGGCCGCGATTGGGACTTCGGGTGGGCCGAGCCCACCTTCCGCGATCCCGCGCTCCCGCAGCTGCCTGCCGGAGGCTCGGGCAACATGGGGATCCACGCCACCGCGTTCGCCGAGGTCGGAGGATTCGATGAGAGTCTGACGGCCGCCGAAGACCTGGACTTCTCGTGGCGCGTGCAGCTGGCGGGTCACCGGCTCGTCGGGGTGCCCGACGCCGTCGTCCACGTCCGCAAGCGCGGAGGCGTGCGCGACGCCGTCCGGCAGGCACGGGCCAAGGGAGCCGGAAGCCGTGTCGTCTCGCACCGGTTCGCGCTCGTACGCGACGCCTACGAGTCGGCCGACGCCGAGCGCCCAGTGCCGGCGGGCGTCGGATCAGGCGGTGGAGCGCTGCCGCCGCCCGACCGTCTCGCACGCATCCCGGCCAAGGCTCTCGAGATCCTGCGGTCGCCTGCCCGGGTCACACCGTACCTCGCCGGGTGGGCCTACCGGCGCGGCTTCCGTCACGCCGAGGTGGACGGGATCCCGCAGTTCACGCCGCCGGATCGTCTGCCGCCGGCGGTCTGAACCGCCCGGGTCGGCGAGAATCGCCGGAGTCGCCGACAAGCGGAGCGGTGCGGCACACTGACTGACGCGGCCCCTCGCCGCAGGAAGGCGGACACATGTCTGGACAGCCGCCGTTGCTCGTGCGTTCACGCGAGATCTGGCGCGTACCAGCGCCACCCGGGGGGCGCTTCGCCGATGCAGCCATGGCGCCCTTCCCCGTTCCCCGGAGTCTGCTGCGCAGTTTCGGGGTGTTCTGCGTCGACACCACGCAACGAGTCGTCGCCCTGAGCTACGACGACGGACCGCATCCGGCCCATACCCCGGGCATCCTCGACGTCTTCGCCGACGCAGGGGCGCACGCCACGTTCTTCGTCCTCGCGGAGCAGGCCCGGGCTCACCCCGGGCTGGTGCGCCGCATCGTCGCCGAGGGCCACGAACTGGCGCTTCACGGCGACGACCACACCGCCCTCACGACACTTCCGGACTCAGAGGCGCTCACCCGGCTCGCGCGTGCGCGCGAACAGGTCGAGCAGATCGCCGGCCGGCGGGTGCGGCTGTTCCGCCCGCCGTACGGCAAGCACACCGCCGGTCAGGCGCGAGGCATCCGCGCTATGGGGATGGAGCTGGTCATCTGGTCCAGCCACGCGTGGGACTGGATCGACGCGGATGCCGCGACGGTCGCGCGCACCGCCTGGGAGGGGGTCTTCCCAGGCGGCATCGTCCTGCTCCACGACCACCGCGCCGATCCACAGACGCTCGGACCCCACGAAGCGCTGCCGACGTTCGACAAGGCCGACGTCGCGCGATCGCTTCTGCAGCGCCTGGAGGCCGAGGGCTACTCGGTCGCCACGGTAGGCGATCTCATCGCGGCGCACCGAGAGGTGCGCAGCGCGCTGCGCGACCGCATGCGGAGGGAGTGAGCCGGATCTACCGGGAGCGCCGGGCGCGCAGGGTGTCGCGTGCGGCGCGCGCGCGAGGCATCACACCGAGCAGGGCTCTTGCGCGGAGCCCTCCCGGGGCCAGGATGAGATCGACGCGATCGCGTCGGTCGGGGTAGAGATTGGTGCTCGCGGCGTAGAACGGGTCGAGATTCGGGTCGAACGGCTGATCGGCGCTCGTCCGACGCAGATGGTTCAGCTCGGCGATCCGCCCGAGCGTGCCGGCGCTGTGCTTGGCGTAGCCGTCGTGGTACGTGTCCAGGAAACCGGCCCACACCCCTCCCGAGCGCAGTGAGACCGTGCTGTACACCGTGTCTTCCTCGCCCTGCAGTTCGAGCGCGCAGACGTCGCCGTCGGCGCGGAACTGCGTCAGGATACGCGAGAACCAGCGCTCGGTGACGGGGTCCAGGCGCATCGCGAGTCCGCCGCGCTCGGCGTCACCCTTCCATCCGGCGACCTGCATCGCGAGGAAGTCCTCGGTGAAGGCGGGCTCGTCGCTCCGGTCGAGCAGGCGGAGTTCGCCCGCGTCGCGCTCCAGTGCACGGACATAGCCGCGCGTGCGCTTGCGCGACCGCGAGCTCGCATGGGCCAGTTCGAAGTCCGGCTCCAGGCGGTCCTCCGGCGCGACCGCATCCCTCGTCGCGGCCGAATACGCGGCGGCACGACGGATGTTCTCGAGCATGGGGATGCGGAGGCTGTCGGCCGAGGCGGTGAGGGCGTCCCACAGCGGGCCGTCGCCGGGCATCTTGCGCAGCACCGCGAGTCCCGCTCCCGCATCGGGAAGCGCGGTCAGCATCGTCTCGACCACGGCGTGAGATGCGGCTGGGTCGACAAGCGGATGGTGGCGCTCCGCATGGGTCGCGAGGAACCGACCGGCGGTCGAGACGGCACGGAAGGGCGCATCGGCCCAGGCGCGCTCGACGGTGTACGCCAGTACACCACGCAGATCATCGTCTTCGACGAAGAGGAGCCGGAGGTCCGCAGCATCCGGGTGCTCGCGTACCGAAGTGAGCAGCCACCGCGGATCGAGGTAGACGTTGGGCTCCACCGCACGCGAGGCGAGCGCCCGCCATCGCTCGACGTCCGCCTCTGTCACCGAGTCCGCGCGGATGGTCCGCGTTCTCACAATCCAAACCCCCGCTACGATCGCAGACGACCACCCAATATTGACACGTCTCGTGACACCGCACGGCTGGCGTTGCGACAGACTGTCCGTGCCGCCGCCGAACGAGAAACGACCTGGAATGCGCCCATCCCATTCGCGATCCACGCACCGCCGGGGTTTCACGATCCGTGTCGTCGTCCTCCGCGAGCTGCAGCCGGAGGACTTCGCCCAGTGGCGAGAGTTGGAGATGTCGGCCATCGAGCCCTATCCGCAGCTGAGTGCCGTGTACTGGGAGACGGCGCTGCGCGAGCGTCCGGACTGCGCGCAGCTGCAGCTCCTCATCGCCTCCGACCGAGACGGGTGGGCTTTCCTGTCGCCGATCACGACCTCGACGCTCTCCTCGCGTGTGCCGATCCGGACGCTGTCGATCAGCAATGAGTTCATCCAGAGCGAGTCCGCACGGCGGTACCCGCTGATGCACGCGGGCCGCGGTGTCGACGCGTTGTCGGCCGTGCTGTCGAGCCTTCCGAGGCTGGGGCTGCCGAGTCTGCTGGTCTTCGAGGCGGTAGACGACGTCGATGCCCTCACCCATGCGATTCACCAGGGGGCGCATCGCGCGCGCGGACGGGTCCTCGCGCGCCATCGCTACCAGCGCGCGGTTCTGCAGATCGAGCAGCCGCACCCGCGCCACGAGCCCGGGTCCACGGGGGTCGCCGACTTCATCCCGCGCAATCGCAGCGCCGAATCACGCCGGAAGACCGGGCGCGTCGCGCGCCGGCTGGTCGAAGCGCTGGGAGGGCAGGCGCCGGTGCTGACGGAGCGGACCGACGAAGGGCTGATCGAGGATTTCCTCCGCCTGCAGTCGCGGGGCTGGAAGGGCGACCCGACGCGCGGCGGTGAAGGCTACGGGGCAACCGGACAGGTCGAGTGGTACCGGGCTTTCACCGCGGCCTACCTCAGCGACGGCCGGCTGATCGGGTACGAGATCGCGTCGGGCACGCGCCAGCTCTACCTCGCCGTCGGCGTCAGGATGGGATCCACGGTGTTCGGTCTTCAAGACGCGTACGACGAGGAGTTCCGCGCCTTCGAAGTCGGCCGGCTCTCACGACAGGCCGTCGTCAACCGTCTCGGATCATCGGACATCCGCCTGTTCGATCCGAACCTCGCCTGGCACGTGGGGGAAGCGGCACGCGTCTACCCGAACGTGCGAGGCCAGCGCGAGATGATCCTCGGCGCGTCGCCTTTCGGGCGCTTGGCCATCTCGGCGCTGGCGGCGGTGAAGCGGATGAGATCGCGTGAGGCCGACGGCGAAGCGGTCGGAGCATGAGCCGCACGGTTCGGTCGGGCGAGTGCCGGGTCACCAGCACGACCCTCGGTGAGCTCGGGCCGGAGGAATTCGCACGATGGCGTGACCTCGAGGGGCGGGCGATCGCGACATATCCGCAGATCTGCGTCGACTACCTCGAGCCCGCGCAGCGCCTTCGACCCGGAGCAAGCGAAATGAGACTCCTCATCGTCTCGCGGGACGACCGCTGGCTGCTGCTCCTTCCTTTCTCCCTCGGCTTCGCCACGGACCGCGGAGGTGCACGCGCCATCACGACCGCTGACGAGACGATGGACCACGAGTCGGCGAAGCTCTACCCGCTGATCGATTCCGCAGAGGGATCCGGCGCGCTGGCGGCTGCGCTCGCGAAGGCTCGCGCGCTCGGGCTTCCCGGGGTGCTGCGCGTGGTGCTCGTGGACGACCTTCCCGATCTCGAGCGAGCCATCCTCGGGGGCGTGGGGCACAGGCGCTCGCGGTGTATCGATGGTGCGCAGGTCTCCCGGCCGGTCGCCGCCTCGAGCGGATCGCATCGCCCGATGCCGCGCGCGGGAGAGGCATTCACACCCGAGTACGCGACTTCCGACACGAGCAGTTCGACACGACGCAAGCTCGGCCGCCTCGCTCGCCGCCTCTCGGAGCGGGTCGGGGAACTCTCGGTGATCGTCCGCGACGGCGATCCGGCGATGGTCGAGGACTTCCTCGCACTCCAGACTGCGGGGTGGAAGGGCGACCCGACCCGTGGAGGCGAGGGCTACGACGTCACGGGACGGATCGCGTGGTTCCGCGCGTTCACGCGGAGGTACCACGATCGAGGAGACCTCTACGGCATCGAGTTCCGCGGTGGCGACCGAGTGCTCTATTCGACCCTCGTGCTTCGCCAAGGGCGTGTCATCCATGGGCTTCAGGACGCCTACGACGAGGAGTTCGCGGAGTGGAGCGTCGGCACGCTGGGGCGCCGAGCGGTGCTCAACGTGATCCGCGAACTCGACATCGACACGTTCGACCCGAACATGTCGTGGTACAACTTCGAGGCGGCGAGGGTGTACCCACAGCGACGCGGCCAACGCGAGTACGTGCTCGCCGGGCCGGGTGTGAGCGCTCGCGCCGTGGTGATGGGCATCCGTGCCGCCCGCGCCGCCAGAGTCGCGAAGGATCGTCTGCGCCGTGGCGGCACCGAGTCGGCACAGCCGACGGGCGAAGGAGCGGACGAAGAGTGAGAGCACGTGATCTGGCCGTCGTCGAGGCCACCGCCGACGACATCGAGCGTTGGAAGCGGCTGAGCGACCGCGCGCTGGAGCCGAACCCCTTCGTCGATCCGCGATTCGTGATGCCCTCGGCACGTCTGCATTTCATGGGAGCGGGTCAGCGGGCGATCTTCGTCGAAGACGACGACGAGCTGCACCTCGTGCTGCTGTACACCGTGCAGCAGAGGAGAGTGACCGGGGTGAGGGTCAAGACGGTGACGACCGCCGAGACGATCGCCGCATTCGAAGGCGAGCGTTTTCACCCGCTGGTCTCACCCGCCAACCCGATCGCCGCGGCGACGACCCTGCTGCAGGAGCTGCCGCGTCTCACGAAGCAGGGCGTCTTCGAGCTCGACCGGCTTCCCGCCGGTGGGGCGCTCGAGGAGGCATTCGACGCCGCGATCCGCGGCGCGGGGCTGCCCTGCCTCGACACCGATGAGAGAAGGTTCGCGACCTTCGACGCGGAGGGTCGCGACGTGCCGATCGCCGAGCGCGTCGAGGTGCGATCCGAGCACTTGAGCACGCGCACGCGAAAAGGACATCGGCGCCGCCTCGCCGGCCTTGCGCGAGAACTGACCGGCGATCTCTCGTTCGAGGACGTCGTCGACGACTCGGCCTCGATCGACGAGTACCTCGCGCTCCAGGCGTCGGGATGGAAGGGCGACGTCGAGAAGGATGGCAAGGCGTTCGAGGTGACCCAGCTCGACACCTGGTTCCGCGAGGTCTCCCATGCCTTCCGCGACGACGGCCGCCTGTCCGTCTACCGGCTCGGAACCGCCGACGAGACCATCTACATGACCGTCGTGCTCCGCGCGGGCAACGGAGCATTCGGGTTCCACGACGCCTACAACGAGGCGTACGCGAAGCACAGCCCCGGCACCATCGGGCGCCTGCTCGAGATGGAGCTCGCGGCGACGACGAACGGCTCCACGTACTTCGACCCCAGCATGGACGACGCCAAGTACCCGACGAGCGCCGGGCTGTATCCCGACGCTCGCACATACCGTTCGAGGCTCATCGGGCTCCGGGGCGCCCCCAAGCTTCTCGTCGGGGTGGCGGCGCGCCGGAGCCGCTGATCGTCAAGGCCTGCGCTGCCGCGTCGCGTAGAGCCCTTCATACGATGCGACCACATGCGCCATCGCGAACGATCGCGCGCGCGAGGCGCTCGCCGCGGCGAGCGCCTCGCGCCGATCCGGGTCGGCGACCAGCTTCTCGATGGCCACACCGATCTCTGCGAGCGGCGCCAGCACACCGGCGCGTCCGTGGTCGGTGACGAAACGGGCGCCGATGTTCGGAGTCGCCACCACCGGGAGGCCGCACGCCATCGCCTCGGCGTAGGGGATGCCGAATCCCTCGTACGCCGACGGCAGGCAGAACACCCATGCCCGCTGATACGCGGCGATGAGGTCGGCGTCGGACAGCTCGCCGAGCACCGACACGCCCGGACCGGGGTCTTCGGGAGCGTCGCGGCACACCATCTCGAGGCGAGCATCCGGATGGATCGGAAGCACGTCGCGCTGGAAAGCGGCCGCCAGATCGCGGCCGCGTTTGCGGTTGCGCCACGTGCCCACGAAAAGCACCGTCGGCGCCTCGGCCCGCCGTGGCGGGTCGGGATGGAACCGATCGGTGTCGACGCCGTTCGGTATCACGCGCCGCACCCACGGCGTCCAGCGCCGCGTCGCGGGAGAGACGGCCACCGTGACGTCGGCGGCGAAGGTCGCCATCACTTCACTCACCCCCAGAAGCAGCATCCGAAGCTTCTCCCGCAGTCGCGGGACGCGCCGCGCCTCTTCGAAGGACGAGCCGTGCATCGTGCGGACGTGCACCGACGTCCGCCGCCTCCACAGCCAGTAGTCATCGCCGTGCGCGTGGATGACGTCATACGAGCTGAAGTCGATGCGGCGCAGCGCCCACGCGAAACGGAAGGTGCGCAGCGAACCGGCGAGATGCACCCGGCGGTGCCCGTAGAGCGCACCCTCCACAGGCGGGCACTCGGAGAACATGTCGACGCGGTGACCGCGTCGGACCAGGGCGTTGGCCAGCTCGTGCGCCTGGAACCCCACGCCGATCTTGCTGCCGCTCGGAAGATAGTACGAGACCATCGCGATGCGCAGCGATGCGTCGACGGTGGCAGCCATCGCGCTAGATGACGTCGGCGAAGAGTCGCTCGGTGCGCTGGAAGACGAGGATGCCCGCGACGATCGCCACGACGGCCGCCCCCGCCAGTGCCAGCACCTGCCAGAGCTCAGGAGCGGACTGGCCGAGCAGGGACCACCGGTAGGCCTCCATGAGCCAGGTGATCGGATTCAGGTTGAAGAGCCAGCCGAAACCGGTCTGATCGACGGCCTCCATCGAGTACGCGATCGGCGATGCGTACATCAGCACCTGCATGCCCCACGGGAGGAAGTACTGCACGTCGCGGTACTTCACCATCCAAGACGAGGCCGCCAGCCCGATGCCCATCGCGAGCAGGATCGTCATGAGCACCCAGACCGGAAGAAGCAGCAGCGGCCAGCCCGGGTTGATGCCGAAGACGAACAGCAGCACGATGAAGAGAGCGAACGAGACGACGAAATCGAGGAGGATCGACGTCAGAACCGACAGCGGCACGATGATGCGCGGGAAGAACACCTTCTGGACCAGAGCGAGATTCGACACGAGCGACATCGAGGCCCGGTTGACGATGTTGTTGAAGAGCATCCAGCCCATCTGCCCGGCGAAGGCGAAGATGAAGTACGGCACGCCACCGCTGGGCAGCTGCGCGATCCCCCCGAACACGATCGTGAACACGCCGGCGGCGACCAGGGGCTGGATGAAGACCCACGCCACCCCGACGGCGGTCTGCCGGTAGCGCAGGAGGATCTCCTTCTGACCGAAGCGGACGAAGATCTCGCGGGCCGCCCAGACTTCGCGCCAGTCCGGCATGTTGAAGCGCCCGGGCGGGGTGATGACGGTTCGGCTCATCGCGTCGCCTCGTAATCGAAGTCGGCAAGGACCATGCCGTGGGTGAGAGCGTCGTCCGTCGCGAGCTCCGGGTATGGGCTGTGTTCCACGACTTCGATCACGTCCGCGCCCTCCCAGGCGTCCAGAACGCCGGCCTGGCACACGAACATGTCGACCGTGTAGCGGCCGGGCTTGAGCCACAGCCCGCTGATGCGCAGAGTGCCCGCCTGCTCCTTCGAGGGGTCGAACCAGTGACCCATGAGCCGGGAATCGCATTGCACGACGACGGCGCCGTTCGCGTCGGTGATATGGGCCGACACGAAGTACTTGCCGATGAGCTCCGGATTGCGGCCGACGTTGAACTCGATGACCTTCTCGTCGGCCGGCTCCTGCGTCTGCTCCGTCACGGCCACCCGCTGAAGTCGCAGCGCACCCGTGCCCGGCCGGGAAGCAGCATCCTTCTGCTCCAGCTGGAACTTCTCGAAGGTGTCTCTGTAGTGGTTGACGGCACCGTCGACCGAGCCGTGGAATCCCAGGGTCCCCTTGTCGAGGAACATCGCCGACGTGCACAGCGCCGTGACCGTGTTCATCTGATGGCTGACGTACAGCACGGTGCGCCCATCGCGCGCGACGTCGCGCATCTTGGCGAGCGACTTGCGCTGGAACTCCGCGTCGCCGACCGCGAGCACCTCGTCGATCGCCAGGATCTCGGTGTCGAGATGCGCGGCGACCGAGAACGCGAGTCGGACGTACATGCCCGAGGAATAGCGCTTGACGGGCACGTCGAGGAACTTCTCGACCCCCGAGAAGTCGACGATCTCGTCGAACCGGCGCTTGATCTCCTTGCGGCTCATGCCGAGCAGCGCACCGTTCTGGTAGATGTTCTCGCGCCCCGTCAGCTCGCCCGAGAACCCGGTCCCGACCTCGAGCAGGGATCCGACGCGTCCGCCCAGATCGATCAGGCCCGTCGTGGGCGCCGTGATGCGAGTGAGGATCTTCAGGAGGGTGCTCTTGCCCGCGCCGTTGCGCCCGACGATGCCGACGGCCTCGCCCCACGGGATGTCGAACGAGATGTCGCGCAGCGCGTCGAAGTTCTCGTAGTGCGTACGGGTGAGGGGGTGCCTGATGCGGTTGAGGACGGCCGTCGTGATGCGGTCCACGTGCTCACCGGAGACCTGGATCCGGTATGCCTTCGACAGGTTCGAGACCGTGATCGCGGTATCACCCATGTGGCTCCGATCCCCCTGTCGTCACCGTCGCGTGCCGCCCCCGCGGCAGACGCCGGTCAAGGCTATCACCGGCTGCGGCGCTCATCGGCGCACCAGCCGTTCGATGAGTCCCCAACCGAACCCGGCAGGCGATCGGCGCATGCCCCACACGCACTCGCGCACGACGTCGCCCAGCCGCAACCGCCGCGCCGACCACAGCGCCGCCGCCGCCGCCTCTGCCGCCGCCCTCCGCCGCTCCCGCACGAGGTGCTCCTCGAGAAGACGCGCCGTGAGCGCGTCGCCGCGAACGCGGGCAGCCCATCGGTGTCGCGAGAGGATGCCGTCCAGGGCGTCGCGTCGCACACGCGCGTTCTCCAGACCGGTCCCCGTGGCGTTGCGGTCGTGGCGGCGGTAGCCGACGAGCGCGTCCGGCACACACGCGAAGTCGCCGCGCTGGAGCAGCCGGAGAGCGAGCTCGAAGTCCTCCATCATGGTCAGCTCCGGACTGAATCCCCCGGACTCGGCGAAGGCGAGACGGCGGATCATCATCGCGCCGCAGATGTGCGGCATCCGCTTGCGACGCGAGAGCATCTCCGCCGCCGTTGCGGGTGCCGCCGGCCAGGCCGGTTCGATCGTGCGTCCCTCGGCATCCAGGTGCCACCCGCCGCAGTACGACGCCGGCGCCTCCGGCTTCGCGGCCAGAGCCCTCACCTGACGTTCGAGCCGCTCGGGATGCCAGACGTCGTCGTCGTCGAGGAAGACGACGAGCGCGCCCTCCGAAGCGGCGACGCCGGCGTTTCGCGCGAGCGACACGGTCACGGGCGGAGGGACGTGCACGACGCGCGAGCGGGGGATTGCGGCGACGAGCCTGTGCAGCGGAGCGGGGTCGGGAACGCCGTTGTCGACGACGATGAGCTCCCACGGGGAGTAGGTCTGAGCGACGACGGACGCGATCGCCTCAGCGAGGAACGGCGAGTCGCGGTTCGTCGCGATCACGACGCTCACGACGGGGTCCTGCGTCATCCGGCCTCCTCGCGCCGGAAAAGACAGTATCGGACGCCGGGGCGTCCGCGCGCGCTCGCTAGGATCGAGTCGACTGTCGACGCGACGGACGACTGGGGGCCGATGCGACTCAACGCCTACATCATGCTCGGCGATCCGGCGTTCCTGGGGCCGAGCGTGCGTTCGTACTACCCCTACGTCGACCGCATCGTCGTCTCGTACGACGAGTCGGGAACATCGTGGACCGGCACCGAACTGCCGCTGGAGCAGTGCCTCGAGATCGTGAGGGCGCTCGACGTCGACGGCAAGTGCGACTTCCGGCCAGGGGTCTTCGCCCGCCCGGGGATCGACGCGCTCGAAAACGACACGTACCAGCGGTCCGTCGCACTGGAGCAGGCGTCCGACGGCGCCGATTGGGTGCTGCAGCTCGACACCGACGAGGTCATGCCGCGGCCGGACGTCTTCCTCGACGTGCTCGGCCGGGCCGATGTGGTCGGGGCCTTCGGCCTCGACTTCCCCGCACGCTGGCTGTACACGCGCGTGCGTCCAGGCACGTTCCTGGAGGCGAGCACGCGCCTGTGGCGCCCGGCCTGCTCCTTCCCGGGACCGCTCGCGGTGCGGGTGGGTACGACGATCCTCTTGGCCCGCCAGACATACGATCCGCTGTACCGCGCCGACATCCGGCCGTGGAACACCGACCCGGCGCAGCGCGCCGACATGATCGTCCACGAAGTCGTCCCCACCGAGGCGGCCGTGCTGCACTACAGCTGGGTGCGGTCGGCAGCGAACATCGCGAAGAAGGTGGGCTGGTCGGGGCATTCCGAGGAATGGAAGGCCAGCGGCAAGTACGGTCAGTGGCTGCATTCGACCCGGGCCCCGTGGCGCACCGTCCTCAAGACCCCGATCGCGCCGAAGTGGCGCCGGTTCCGCCTCAGCACGCTGCCCGACTTCCCCGAGGAAGGCCTCTAGTGCGCATCGCGCTGGCAACGAGCTCATACCTGCCCCGACTCGGGGGCGTAGAGGAGCACGTCCACCACGTGTCCGCGAGTTTGCGCGAGCGCGGGCACGACGTGGTGGTATGGACGGTCGACCAAGGCGATGAGCCGGCCCCGCTCGACGGCACGGTGCGTGCACTGCCGTGCCCCCTGCCGAATCGCTCGTTCGGCGGGATCGCTCGGTGGCTCGCGGCGTTCCCGCGCGCGGCGTCCGCGTGGCGCCACGCCGTCACGTCGGACGCTCCCGACGTGATCGTCGTTCAGTGCTTCGGGGCGAACGGCCCCTGGGCCGCGACCACCGCCCGGCGCCACGGCATCCCTCTCGTCTATGCCAACCACGGCGAGACGTTCATGGACGCACACGATGCATTCGGGACGTCCGCCCTTCTCCGCCGCGCCCTCGGCCGCACGCTCCGACAGGCTCGGGCCGTGACGTCGTGCTCGGCCTACGCCGCTGCGGACCTGGCGCGCTTCGGCGCGCATCGGCCCGCGCGCGTGGTGGGCAACGGCATCCGACTCGACCTCGAACCCCAGCCGCTGACGACCGGCCTCCCTGAGCGCTACGTCGCCGGGGTCGGCCGGTTGGTCGAGAACAAGGGTTTCCAGGCTCTCCTGACCGCGTTCGCCCGACTCGCCGGCGAGTCCGCCGGAATCGATCTCGTCATCGCGGGCGACGGCCCCGAACGCCGTCGACTGGAGGAGCTCGCCGAGGACCTCGGCATCTCGGAACGCGTCGTCTTCACCGGCGCACTCCAGCGAGGCCAGGTGCGACGCGTCCTCGACGGCGCCCTGTCACTCGTCGTGCCCAGCCACGTCGAGGCATTCGGCATCGTCATCCTCGAAGGGTGGCGATCGGGTGCTGCCGTGCTCGCGACCGATCGCGGAGGGCCACCTGAGTTCGTCCGCGACGAGGTGGACGGCCTGCTGTTCGACCCCCTCGACATCGACGCCCTCGCTGCGCTGCTCGCGCGGATCGCATCGGACGAGGCGCTGCGTGGCAGACTCGGCGAGTCGGGCAGGCGCGCGGTCGCCCGATACTCGTGGGCACGCGTGGCCGAGCTCTACGAAGGTGTGTTGGAGGATGCCGTGCAGGACGTCGCCGCGAAGGGCCGATCATGACAGCGCTCACGGTGTCGGTCATCGTCATCACGTACGCGCGACCGCAATACGTCGCCGAATGCCTGCGTCATCTCGGCGACATGGCGGAGAAGGCTCACGAGATCATCGTGGTCGACGGGTCGCCCGATGACCGCACCCGCGACCTCGTCGCGGCCGGACACAGCGACGTCGTCTACATCCGCCATGCTCTCGGCAAGGGAACGATGCCCGAGTCCCGCCAGCTGGGGCTCGCCACGGCCACCGGCGACATCGTCGCGTTCATCGACGACGACGCGTACGTCGATCGCGAGTGGCTCGGCAATCTCCGTCGGGCGTATGCCGACGAGTCGGTCGCCGCGGTCGGCGGGCGTGCCGACAACGGCATCCCCGGCGAGGAGTGGATCGGGCTCGGAAGCATCGGACGCCTGCTGCCCAACGGCGATCTCACGGGTTACTTCGCTGCGCACTCCGGCCGTGCGGTCGTCGTGGACCACTTCCTCGGGGCCAACCAGACGTACCGCCGCGACATCCTTCTGTCGATCGGGGGCATCCGCGGCAACTACCCCGGCACGTGTCTGCGCGAGGAGTCGGACACATGCCTGCGGCTCACCGCTGCCGGGCACCGTCTCATCTACGACCCGCGCGTCCTCGTGCGCCACGTCGCGGCGCCGTATCAGATCGGCGGCCAGCGGTTCGATCGCCGGTATCTCTACTACTCGAGGCGCAACCACGTCATGCTGCTCGCACGCGTCTTCGGGTGGCGCAGCCCTTACATCCCCCGCTACTACGTCACCGCTCTTCGTCAGCAGGGCCACTACTTCACGCTGGTCGGACGCCTCATCATCAAGGGCAGGGGCGCGGACGGCGCGAAGGCGAGCGCAGGGCGCCGTCTGACATCCCCGATCATCCTGACCCGCTCGCTCGTCGAGGTGGCCGGCCTGGTGGCAGGGGTCTGGGCGGGAGTGGAGGGCCGTCGCCGGGATCGCCGCGCAGGCGTCGCCACGCCATGAGCCGGCGAGGGCGCCGTCGACGAGAGGGGCGCGTGGCGCTCAGGGCGCCGAGGTGAGTTCGACCGGCCAGCCGGTGTCCCAGATCGGCACGACCTCGGGGTTCTCGAGCATCTGGGCTACGCGTGCGCCGTGATCGGCTCCGGTGTCGGAGAGCTTGAGCCACCCGTGGGCGAACGCGACCTGGATGTCGCGCAGCACCCGCCCGAACTCCGACCCCGCGCTCACATACCCCGTGCCGTAGATGTCGGCGGTGACGTCCCTGATCTTGATGAGGCTCTCGCGCACCGGCATCCCGACAGTGTGGACCCACGCTTCCTCGGCCCGCGTGAGTTCGCCCGACTCGCGCTCCTCACGGACACGGTCCAGGTACTGGGCATATCCGCGGAGCCCGAGGACGAGCATGTCGAGTGAAGCCAGCGCTCCCGTGAGCGCCGTCCGGTCGTACGAGCCGACGACGGTACCGGCCCGGCTCTTCGCCCGCAGCGCGTCGAAGGTCAGATCGATGAGGTGCTGCGCCGCGCCGACCAGGACCCCCATGAAGGGGAAGAAGTACGGTCGCGAGTCGGCCCCCGCATTGAAGCTCCACGACCGCGGGATCTCGACGGGCTCCGCGAGGAAGTACGAAGCACTGCCCGATGAGCGCACGCCCATCGGATTCCAGTCGTCGGCCTGCCGCACCTTGTCAGCCGGCAGCCACACTCCGATGAACTTCTGCTCCCCGGTCGCTTCATCGATCACTGGATCACCGGCGGCGTCCCACACCTTCGCACCGGCCATCCAGCGGTCGGCGTGGTATCCGCCGCTGCCCAGCCGCCAGCGGCTCTCCTCGATCCGGTACTTGTCGCCTGCCACTTCGACCGCCTTGGCGAGCGGCGTCGCCGAGAACACTGTGGGAAGGTCGACGCTGGGATAGATCTCGGCGAACGCCGCGTCGTCCAGCCGGCCGGCGATGTCGCCGTGCGCACCCAGCCACATGGTGACCCACGCCATGCCTGCGTCGATCCGCGCCACCCGCGTCACCGCCTCGAGCCGGTCGGCGTACGAGGCGCCGAGCCCGCCCCGCTCCTTCGGGAAGCCCCACCGGAACAGTCCCGCGGCCCGGAGAGCGCCACCCGCGAGCGGAGTCGTCCGACCGATGCGATCGCTCTCGGCCGCTTCGGCGTGCAGAAGGGGCTTGATCTTCTCGAGATTGCGGAACACCGCCTCCGTGGATGTCGCAGGCTCGAGTCCGAGAGGGACGATCCGCGGGTCGTCTGCGTCGACGTCGCCGTGCTCGACCGCTTCGACCTCAGAGCGCGCAGCCGCCGCCGTCGTCGCCGGGGGCGGCGGGGCGGTGTTCACGCGCGGGACCATGGTCGCGCTCGATGCCGCAGGACTGTGTGCCGCAGGTTTCGGGCGCGCCGGGCGACCCGGGCGATTCCTCCGCCACCTCAGCGCCACGAGCGCGAGGACGATGCCTCCCCCGACCATGATGACCAGCATCGACACCACAAGGACGAGCAGCAGCGCCAGTGCACCCTCGATCGTCATATGCCCTCCTTCGATCGCTGGATCGCACCGCGTCTCTCAAGAGAGAGTCGACACCTCCGCCGACGGATCCCCAGCCCCATTGGGCATTATGGTCGCACACTTCTCACGAGCGGCGTCATATGCCGGTGCGAGCTCTTCGCCTCTTCACCGCGAGTGCGGCGGCCCACGCGTCCGCGACGACCGACCATGTGCGCTCGATCCCGAACCGCTCGCGGGCGGAATCACCTGCCGACGACGCCATCTCGCGAGCGACGGCGGGACGGTCGAGCATCCACTCGATCGCCCGTGCGAGCGCGCGATCGTCGCCCGAGCGCGCGAGCAGCCCCAGATCGCTGCGGCGTACCCCCTCGGCGACGACCTCCGCGCTTCCGGACGGATCGATGATCTCGCGGGCTCCGCCGGCATCCGCCCCGATGACGGGCACGCCTGCCGCCATCGCCTCCACGATCACCTGCCCGAACGGCTCCGGCACAGGCGATGCGTGCACGGCCAGGCTCAGGCGCCTGAGCTCCGCATTCGTGTCGCCCACCCATCCCGCCCAGTCCACGCACTCGGCCAG
>NZ_RRYE01000089.1 GCF_004010105.1 Microbacterium sp. CPCC 204701 | reverse complement strand
CCGGAGCGCGGCGGGCGTGCCGGCGGCGCCCGGTTCGGCCGCCGATGCGCAGCCTGCGAGCAGCGCGCCGATCGCGAAGGCTGCGACACCGCCGAGAGCGGCGCGAAGTGTTGTCTTTCGCATGGGATCTCCTAGAGGACGTGGTTCTTTTCGGGTGGACAAGATCGATCGGGTCGAGGGCGTCAACCGCCACCGAGGCGCACGTCGACCTCCAGCAGGCGCGCTCCGCTCACGGCGCGCCCGGCGTACAGGTCGTCGATGAGCCGGGCGTGGCGGTCGAGCACAACCGAGCGGACGACCTTGCCGCTCGCCGTGAGCTCACCGGCGTCACTGCGCAATGCGTGGGGGATTACGACCACGCGGCGCACCTGCTCCGGCGGCGACACGAGGGCGTTCATCTCGCCTATCCCCTGGACGAGAGCCGTCTCGTCGACGCGTTCGGCGAAGACGAGTGCGCTCAGGTAAGGCCGTCGGTCTCCGACGAGGATCGCGTCATCCAGGCCGAAGGCACTGCGCAGTCGGTTCTCCACCGGCTCGGGAGCGATGTTCTTCCCGGTCGACGTGACCAGCAAGTTCTTCTTGCGGCCCGTGATGTAGAGGAACCCGTCGCCGTCGAGACGCCCGAGGTCGCCCGTCGCGAACCAGCCGTCGACGAAGGCGGCACGCGTGGCGTCTGGGTCGTCGAGGTAGCCGGCGAAGATGTTGGCGCCGCGGGCGAGGACCTCGCCGTCGTGGGCGATGCGCAGCTGCACGCCGGGCAATGCACGGCCGACGCTTCCTTGTCGGTTGACGTGCGGCGCGCACAGCGTGAGGGCGGCCGACGTCTCCGTCAGCCCGTAGCCCTCCACGAGGGGAATGCCCGCGGCCGCGTAGGTCGCCAGTATGTCCGGATCGATAGGCGCACCACCCGTGAGAGCGTAGCGAAGTCGCGGGCCGAAGGACTCGCGCAGCCGTTGAGCGTCTTCGCCGGCGCGAAGGTACGCACTCTCGAAGAGCCGAGGCACACCGGGCACGTAGGTGGGCTCGGTCTCGCGGATCTGCCCGAGGATGTCGGCGGTGCCGCCGGCTCCGTACACCAGCTCCCCGCCGAGCGTGAGAGTCGTAAGCTGCTGCAGTCGCGCCGAGACATGCGCGAGCGGCAGGTAGACGAAGGAGTGCGCGCGATGCGCAGCCCCGTCAGGCCCGCCGGCTTCGACCTCAGCCGCCGCGCTCAGCACGGCGGTGTAGTTGGCGTGGGTGAGGACGCAGCCCTTCGGCGTCCCCGTGGACCCGGACGAGAAGACGATGGAGAAGACGTCGGATGCCGACACCTCGGCGGCGGCGAGGTCGAGTGCGACCTCCTCGGAGCCGCTGAGCTCTGGGCGATCCAGATCGCCCAGAGAATCGGCATCCGTTCCCCAGCCCAGGACCGTCGCGCCCGCGGCGTCGATGTCGGTGCGATCTGTGACGACGACAGCGGGTGCCACGCGAGTGATGACGTCGGCCACCTGAGCGAAGCTGGAGGTGGGGTAGACCGGGACCACGGGGGCGCCGATGGTCGCGGCGGCGAGATCGACGATGGTCCACGTCGGTGACGTCTGCGCGACGATTACGACCGGTCGACCACGTCCTGCTCCCGCATCACTCAGGAGGACGGAGGTGCGGCGGACGAGCGACCACAGCTCGCCGTACGAGCGTGTGACCCAGCCCCCGCTGCCGCGGAATCGCTGCGCCGCCGCCGGGTTTCCTGACCGCAGATGTGGCTGCAGCCACGCGATGAGCGTCTTCTTCATTTTCCACCTGATGGAACGCTTGTTTATCTAGTGGTACAAGCGTAGGCGACGAGTCTTTGGGTCAGACCGTGTTCAGGCGGTTTGTAACAGGGCTTTTACATGAGCGTGGCGCCCGTTCCCGCGCGGCCCGTGAGCTCGGGCGCCGGGCGGCGGATAGCGGCACGACATCCCTCACCCTGCCAGGAGCCGGTTTCGAGCTTGTGAATCATCGTTACGACCAACAGGACGGGCATGTCGCCGCTTCGCCTGCGCAGCATGTCGCCGAAGTTCTCCGGCGAACCGCGCCCGGTGTCGCGCACCGAGGCAGCTGTCGACTACGGCGCGGCGCAGGTCGTCGAGCTCCCGAGCCACCACATGCCCGCCCGCCTGTCGCGCGAGCACGTCGATGAACGACCCAGCCCCGCGTCCTCCCCCAGCCGGAAGAACATCGTAGGTGCGGCGGGAGGCAGCTCAGGCGAGATACGTGCGAGCGAACATGCCGAACTCGCCGAGCGCCGCGCGCGCCGCCGGGAGCACCGCGTTCCACAACGGGAACGCGTGGATCATATGCGGAAAGACATGCAGGCGTACGTCGGCTTCGGCGAGCGCGGCGGCGCGCACCAGGCGCACCGAGTCGTCGAGGAGCGTCTCGTCGGCGCCCACCTGGACGAGTGTCGGGGGAAGGCCGGTGAGGTCGGCGAAGAGGGGCGACACCCGGGGATCGTCGTGAGGGATGCCTTCGGGAACAAAGGCCGTCGCCAGCTCCTCGAGGTACGCGCGGTGAAGGAGCGGATCGATGGCATCATTGTCGTCGATCGACGCGCCGGAGACGGTGAGGTCGGTCCAGGGCGAGACCAGCCACAGCGCGGCGGGTGCCGGTCTGCCGGCGTCGCGAAGGTCGCGCCAGAGCGCCAGGCCGAGGTTGCCTCCCGCGCTGTCGCCGCCGACGACGATCCGGTCGGCGGCGAAGCCCTGGCGCTCGAGCCAGGTCCAGGCGGCGCGCGCGTCATCGAGTGCGGCTGGGTATGGATGCTCCGGCGCCAGCCGATATTCCAGCGACAGCGTGCTGATCCCCGCCGCTCGACCCGCTTCGGTCGCCATCGTCCGGTGGCTCGCGAGAGAACCGGAGCAGTAGCCGCCGCCGTGCAGGAACAGCAGCACGCGCGACGTGTCGGCCCCCGGCGCCCGTGACCACTCGGCAGGCACGCCCCCGGCATCCACCGTCTCGAAAGCGATGTCGGCGGCGACCGGCCATGCACCTCCGACCTCGACGATGCGTGCGCGACGCTCGGCCCACCCGACCGGGCGAGGCTTCGCTCCGAGCAGCTGTCGGACGACGTCGATACCGTTCTCGTCAGTGGCGCGCACCCGGCCAGACTACCGAGCAGCGGCACGCGTGACGCTCGACGACAGTCGCCGCGCCGACGCGATGCAGTTCCAGCCCGACGATTGGATCGAGAGCAAAGCCTGAGGGCCTCACCCGTAATCCGCTGGCGGGTCCGCCTCGCGCGCCCCGACTATCGTGAACTCTCGTGACCGACTCCGACGCCAACGCTCTCCTGGCCCGTGTCGAGGCTGAGGAGGCCGAGCTCGTCCTCCCCCGCTTCGACGTGACGGATGCCTGGACTCTCGGCTCCCGCATGCGCGAGGCCGCGGCGGCCGCGGGCCTGCCGATCGCCATCGGCATCACGCTCGGCGAGGCGCGCGCCTTCCACACCGCACTGCCGGGTTCGAGCGCCGACAACGACGGCTGGCTCGACCGCAAGACGCGCGTCGCCCGCCGCTACGGCCGGTCGTCGTTCGGTGTAGGCCTGTCGTTCCGCGCGATCGGCAAGGACTTCGACACCAGCGCGCGCCTCGACCCGACGCTGTTCGCCGCGCACGGCGGCGTCTTCCCGATCACGATCGAGGGCGTCGGGGTCGTCGGGACCGTCGGTGTCTCGGGTCTGCCGCAGGCCGACGACCACGCCTTCGTCGTGGAGCACCTCCGCGCCTGGCGAGCGGCCGCGACACGCAACGTCTCATAGCGAAACGCGAGTTCACGCATACCCCGCTCCTCGGATGACGGGGCTACGGTGGAGCCGTCCTCGAGTTCACGAGGCATATCGCGGCGATCCGGGCGGTCCCGGGCACCGGTTCATACCCGGCTGCGTTGCGGGTTCGACTCCCGCCGTCGCGTCGAACGCATGGCCCCGCTACCCCTGTCGACGCCGGAGGGAGGGCGCTACGAGCTCGTCCGCAGGAACAAGACGCAAACGCGCCTCGTCCCGGATCACGGCGGCCCCGCCCCGTCCCCCGGCGGCTCGGCCACGTCGAAGATCGCCTGCGCGAACTCGTGCGGCGCTTCGGCGGGCAGATGATGCCCCACCCCTGCCACCTGCCGGTGCTCGCGCGGCCCGGTGAACACGTGCGCGTGCTGCAAACCGTCCGTCGCCGGGAAGTTTCCGTCCGCCGTTCCCTCGAGCGTGATCGTCGGCACGCTGATCGCAGGAGCAGCCGCGAGCCGACGTTCGAGCTCCTCGTACCGGGGTGCCCCCGGAACGAGCCCGAGCCGGTGGCGGTAGGAGTGGATGACGACGTCGACGTAGTCGGGATTCTCGAACGCGCGCGCCGCGCGGGCAAGATCGTCGCTGCCGAACGCCCACCCCGGAGAGTTGCGCCGCCAGATCACCTCGGCGATCTCGCGGCGATTCAACTCGAGTCCCCGCCGGCCCCGTTCGGTGGCGAATTACCAGAAGTACCAGAAGCCGGCCTCGAAGTCGGGCCGGATCGGGTTCTGTGCTGCGGCGATGTCTTGGATGAGGCATCCGTTCACTGACACGAGCCCCGAGACCCGATCCGGCCAGAGCGCCGCGACGGCGCATGCCGCCCGCCCGCCCCAGTCGTACCCCCCGAGCACAGGCTCCTCGAGGTCGAGAGCGTCGAGGAAGGCGAGCAGGTCAGCGCCGAGCGCAGCCTGCTGCCCCGACCGATCGCTGTGCTCGTCGAGGAAGCGGGTCGGTCCGTGGCCGCGCAGGTACGGGACGAGCACGCGGAATCCCGCCTCGACGAGCTGCGGGGCGACGTCCGTGTAGCTGTGGACGTCGTACGGAAAGCCGTGCAGCAGCACGACGGGCTCCCCCGTCGCGTCGCCCAGGTCGTAGTAGGCGACCGACAGCTCGCCGGCGTCGACGCGGCGAAGGGGCGGGTTGGTGGCGATCATGGTGAGGCCGCCGATCAGGCGGTGCCGAACGCCTTGCGCAGCACGTGCACGGCCTGCTAGATCGCGGCGGTCGTGGCCGCCGACGATACCAGCGGGTTCAGCATCATGAAGTCGTGGATCGTGCCGTCGTAGCGCACCAAGGTCGTGCGCACGCCCGCCTGGATGAGCTTGCGGCCGTACTCCTCGCCCTCGTCGCGCAGCACGTCGTTCTCGTCCACGATCAGCAGCGTCTCGGGCAGTCCGACGAGCTCGTCGATCGGGGCCTGCAGCGGAGAGGCCGTGACGTCCTTGCGGGCGTCGAGGTCGGGCAGGTAGCAGTCCCAGAACCACGCCATGGCGTCGGGTCACCGGCAGTCGCGCGAACACGATTCCCGGTGACCCCACCTCGGTCACACCCGCGGCGGGTTGGCGGGCAGCCACTCCTCGAGCGTCGTCTCGAACACCTGCACCCCGTCGACCGGCATGAGCGTGCGCTCGTCGATGCGCGCGCCGAAGTAGGGCGCCTCGGGGTCGGTGACGACCTCGCGCGGGTCGCCGCGGAACGCGAGACCGCGACGCACGAGCTCGTCGAGGCCCATCACCTCCGGGCCGGCGATCTCGATGTCGGCGTTCAGCGGCGCACCCGCCGCCGTACGCGCCACCGCGGTCGCGACATCCTCGGCGGCGATCGGCTGCATGAGGCCGGGCGACAGGTGGATCGCCTCGTTCGTGCCCGACACCGCCGCGATGCCGCCGATGAACTCGAAGAACTGGGTCGCGTGCACGATCGAGTACGCAATGCCCGACTCGCGGATCAGCTTCTCTTGCGCGGCCTTTGCGTGGAAGTACGCGATGTCGTGCGGACGGTTCGTGCCGACCACCGTCAGCGCGACGTGGTGGCCGACGCCGGCCTCGCGCTCGGCGGCGATGAGGTTGCCGCTCGAGGTGGTGAAGAACTCCATGACGGCGTCCGGCTCGAACGAGGGCGAGTTCGACACGTCGACGACGACATCGGCGCCCTCGAGCACCTCCGTCAGGCCCTCGCCGGTGACGGTGTTCACACCCGAGTTCGGCGACGCGGCGATCGCCTCGTGGCCGTGCTCGGTGAGCTTCGCGACGACCTTCGAGCCGATGAGGCCGGTGCCGCCGATGACGATGATCTTTGCCATGATGTGCCTTTCGTGTCACGAGCGCGACTGGACGAACGCTCACCAGCTACGACAGCGCGGGTCACCGCGTTGTGACAGAAGAGCAGATTCCGGATGCCGCGACCCGCACGTTCAGCGCCGGTTCCAGCTCGCGAGCTTGTCGGGGTTCGCCACGAGCCACGCTTCGCGCACGACCCCACCGGTCACGCGAAGCACCAGCACCCCGACCACGCCGCCGTCGCGGCGGACCACGACCCCCGGCATCCCGTTCACCGACTCGACCACCGCGTCGACCTCGGGGTCACCGAGCACCCGCAGCAGCTGGGGCACGACGTCACCACGTCCGCGCAGCGGCGCGCGCGGGGTCGGCACCACGCCGCCACCATCCACGGTGAGCGACACGTCATGGTGCAGCACGCGGCCGAGGTCTGCCGCATCCGCGCGGCGCGTGGCGGCGATCAGCGCCCGGGCCACGCGCTCATGCTCGGCGGCGACGGACCTCGTCCTGATGCGCAGATCGTTCAGCCACGTCGCCCAGCGGCGCGTCATGCCCCGGCCGGGGCGGCGTGCCCGAGCTTGTCGGGACTCATCGTCCAGAAGATCTGGACGATTCCGTCGTCCGACATCGTCAGCGCGCACGTCGTCATCACCCCGTCCGCGTCCGAGATCGTCGCGGCGGGCCGGCCGTTGAGCTCGACCCATTCGATGGTCTTGCCGATCCAGAAGTGGCTCGAGAAGGCGGCGATGAACTTCGCGACCCGGCTGCGCCCTGCGACCGGGATGCGCGCCGCGAGCTTGACGCCGTTGCCGTCGGTGTAGCTGACGACGTCGTCGGCGAAGAGCTCCTCGAGCGCGGTCACATCGCCCTTCTGCGCCGCGATCAGGAACGCCTCGAGAAGACGGCGATGCTCGGATGCCGCCACCTGGGCGCGCTTGGCCGACGCGAGGTGCTTGCGGGCGCGGCTCACGAGCTGGCGCGCACTCGCGACCGTCGCCCCGATGATCTCGGCGATCCGCTCGTACGGATAGTCGAGCGCCTCGCGCAGGATGTACGCCGCGCGCTCGGTGGGCGTGAGCTTCTCGAGTGTGAGCAGGATCGCGAACTGCAGGGCTTCACCGCGCTCGGCGCCGAGCGCGGGATCGGCATCCGTGTTCACCGGCTCGGGCAGCCACGGCCCGATGTAGGTCTCGCGGCGAGCGCGTGCCGACTGCGTCGCGTTGATCGACAGCCGCGTGGCGATGGTCGCGAGAAAGGCGGCGGGTTCGAGGATGCCGTCGCGCTCGGTGTTCTGCCACCGGATCCAGGTCTCTTGCACGATGTCTTCAGCATCCGAGACCGTGCCCAGCATCCGGTACGCGATGCCGAAGATCCGGCGCCGATGCTGTTCGAACACGTCGACGGCCGAGTCCATGTCGCCCGAGTCCGCCGCGGGCTCCGCGCTCAACCCCATGATGCCTCTCACGCCGGTCGCCGCGCTCAGCGTACGCCCGCAGGCGTGTGCGGAACCAGACCGGAGGGGTCGGGAGCCTGCACCCGCCACTGGTGGAACGTCGTCGGTGCGATGACCGCGTCGGGGCCGGGCAGCAGCTCCCAGCGGTCGAGCTGGGCGCCGAAGTAGGTCGCGAGCGGGTCGGCGACCACCTCGCGGTCGTCGCTGGTCCACATCAGCTCGCGTCGCGCCAGTTCCCGCAGCTCGAAGATCTCTGGCCCGGCGTGCTCGACGATCGAGTTGGTCGGGCGCCCGAGGGCGGTGCGCGCGACCGCGGCGGCGACATCGTCGGCGGCGATCGGCTGCACGAGCGCGTCGGCGACGTGCGCGATGCGGCTGCGCATGGCGGCAGCGGTGATGCTGCGGACGAACTCGAAGAACTGCGTGCCGTGCACGATCGAGTACTGCCGGCCGGATGCCACGATCAGACGCTCCTGTGCGGCCTTGGCCTGGAAGTACCCGCCCTCTGACTGCGCGAGGCGATCGGTGCCGACGACCGAGAGCGCCACATGGTGCCGCACACCGGCGGCATCGCCGTAGGTGAGCAGGTTCATGGTCGACGCGTAGAAGAACTCCCGCGCGGCCTCCTCGTCGAGGTAGGACGAGTTCGACGTGTCGACCACCGTCTCGACGCCCTCCAGCGCCTCTTCGAGCCCTTCGGCGGTGTACGAGTTCACGCCCGTCGCGCGCGCGGCGACCACGACGTCGTGGCCCGTCTCTCGCAACCGTGCGACGACGCGCGTGCCGATCAGGCCCGTTCCTCCGATGACAGCGATTCTCATGGCGATCCCTCTCCGTCGCAGCGGTCCGCGCGCGGGCGCGCACGGGCTCACCAGCCATGACCGGATGCCGTCGCCCGATGTGACCGATTCGCGAGAAGTCTCCGAAATTCGTGCCGGGTGTCACAGCCGTGCAGCCTGCCTGGTCCTGTTGGCAAGGGAACGTCTCCCCCGCTCGACCGATCCCGGCCCCGCTCGACAGATTCGGAAGGAACCATCATGACCATCCAGAAGCCCACCATCGTCCTCGTCCACGGCGCCTTCGCCGGGTCGTCGTCGTGGAACGGCGTGATCCTGCGCCTGCACGAGCACGGCGTGCGCGCCGTCGCCGCCGCCAACCCGCTGCGCAGCCTCCGCACCGACGCCGCCTACGTGCGCGACGTGATCGCGTCCGTCGGCGGACCCGTCGTCCTCGTCGGCCACTCGTACGGCGGGATGGTCATCACCGAGGCCGCAGCCGAGAACCCCGCGGTCGTCGGCCTGGGCTACGTGGCTGCGTTCACGCCCGACACCGGCGACAGCGCCTTTACGCTCTCGACGAGCGCTCCGGGCAGCACGCTCGGCGAGGCTCTCGCCGCCTACCCGGTCTCGACGGGCGGCAACGAGTTCGTCATCCGTCCCGACGTCTTCCACCACCAGTTCGCCGCTGACGTCCCCGAGGACGTCGCGACGCTCATGGCGGCGACGCAGCGTCCGGTCACCGAGGCCGCCCTGTCGGAGCCCCTCGCGGCGCAGCGCCCGGCGTGGAAGGACGTCCCGTCGTGGCACGTGATCGCCGAGGAGGACCTCAACATCCCCGCCGCGGTCCAGCGCGCCGGAGCCGAGCGGGCGGGCGCCCGCGGCGTCCACGAGATCGCCGGC
>NZ_RRYE01000088.1 GCF_004010105.1 Microbacterium sp. CPCC 204701 | reverse complement strand
CGGCGCGCGTCGCGGCGACGAGCCTCGCCGCCGCGCGCTCGACGCGGCGCGTGATCTTCTGGGGGTTCCTGCGGATGGCCTTCGCCGAGACGTCGGCCGCGTCACGGGTGTCCGCAGCGAGCTCGCGGACCCTCCTCGCGGACTTCGGCGGAAGCTCCTTCGCCGCTCTCTTGGCCTGCTTCGCCGCCGCCGTCGCATCCTCGATCGCCGACTGCGCCTTGCGCTCGGCCTTGCTCGTCTTCGCCATGGAGGGCATGGTAGCGGCCGCGGGTGAACGGGAAGCTTTACAGAGTCACACATGACCACGCTCTCGCCGAAGGTCGTTCACCTTCCGTTCACCCGCCGAGCCCACTCTCTTAAGAGTCCGCGCCTACGTTTCAGTGCGAACCCCGCACCGGGTTCGACCCGGAAGCCCGAAATCCGGGCATCCATCCCTGACACGTGAAGGATTCACACAGTGAAGATCTCTCGCATCGCCCAGGTGGGCGCTGTCGCCGCAGTCGCGGCCCTCGCCCTCGCCGGCTGCGCCTCGAACGAGACCCCCGCCGGTGACAACACCGACGCGCCCGAGTCGAACCTCTCCGGCGAGATCGCCGGTGGCGGCGCCTCGTCGCAGGAGGTCGCGGTCCAGGCCTGGACCGCCGGCTTCCAGACCGCCAACCCCGACGTGACCATCACCTACGACCCCGCCGGCTCCGGCGCGGGCCGCGAGTCGTTCCAGGCCGGCGCGTTCCCGTTCGCGGGCTCGGACCGGGCGTTCACGGTCGAAGAGATCGAGGAAGGGCCGTTCGACGCCTGCGTCGAAGGTTCGGGCATCGTCGAGCTCCCGACCTACATCTCGCCCATCGCGGTCATCTTCAACGTCGAGGGCGTCGACTCGCTCAACCTCGATGCCGCCACCATGGCGGGTCTGTTCGCCGGCACGATCACGAACTGGAACGACCCGGCGATCGCCGCGCTCAACCCGGACGCGACGCTGCCGGACCTCGCCGTCACGCCGGTTCATCGCGCCGACGACTCGGGCACCACCGAGAACTTCACCGACTACCTGTTCCAGGCCGCGCCAGACGTGTGGACCTCGGAGCCCGACGGCGTGTGGCCGCTCGCCAGCGGTGAGGCCGCGCAGGGCACCTCGGGTGTCGTGTCGGCCGTCGCCGGCGGCAACGGGACGATCGGCTACGCCGACGCGTCGCGCGCCGCGGAGGAGGGCCTGTCGACGGCCGCCGTCAAGGTCGGCGAGGAGTTCGTCGAGTACTCGCCCGAGGCTGCCGCCGCGATCGTCGACGCATCGCCGTTCGAGGAGGGCCGCGGCGAGGCCGACCTCGCGATCGAGCTGCAGCGCACCTCGACCGAGGCCGGTGTGTACCCGATCGTTTTGATCAGCTACATGATCGCGTGCCAGGAGTACGTCGACGCGTCGGTCGCCCCGATCGTCAAGGGCTACCTCGAGTACGTCGCGAGCCCCGATGGCCAGGACGCGGCCGCCGAGGCCGCCGGCTCGGCGCCGATCTCCGACACGCTGCGCGCGCAGGTCGACGCCGCGATCGACACGATCGTCACGGAGTAATTCCGTCCCACCCGGCCCGGTCGCCTCTGACCGGGCCGGGTACACCTTCGAAGAACCCGAACCAGCAGAAGGACACCATGACCACGACGACCGCCCCGGCCGCGGGCAAGGTCAAGCAGCGGCCAGGAGACCGCTGGTTCTCGGGAACCGCGCTCGGCGCCGGTGTGATGATCCTCGTCACCCTCGCCGCCGTCGCGATCTTCCTCATCGTCCAGTCGATCCCCGGTCTGACCGCCACGAGCGAGAACGCGAGCCTGCTCAGCGGCAACTTCTGGCAGTACGTCTGGCCGCTCGCCTTCGGCACGGTGTGGGCGTCGTTCCTCGCGCTCCTCATGGCCGTCCCGCTCGCGGTCTCGGTCGCCCTCTTCATCTCGCACTATGCACCGCGCCGGCTCGCGCAGGGTCTCGGCTACATCGTCGACCTGCTCGCCGCGGTGCCTTCCGTCGTCTTCGGCCTGTGGGGCATCCTCGTGCTCGCCCCGGCCGTCCAGCCGGTCTACGCATGGCTCAACGCCAACGCGGGCTGGTTCCCGCTCTTCGGCGGCACGGTGTCGAGCACCGGCCGCACGATCTTCACCGCCGCGATCGTGCTGGCGGTGATGGTCGTCCCGATCATCACCGCGATCTGCCGCGAGATCTTCCTGCAGACTCCGGTCCTCCATGAGGAGGCCGCGCTCGCCCTCGGTGCGACCCGGTGGGAGATGATCCGCATGGCGGTCTTCCCGTTCGGCCGCAGCGGCATCGTCTCGGCTTCGATGCTCGGCCTCGGCCGCGCGCTCGGCGAGACGATGGCGGTCGCCATGGTGCTCTCGGTCGCCAACATCGTGACGTTCGAGCTCTTCACGTCCGAGAACCCGGGCACGATCCCCGCGAACATCGCTCTGACCTTCCCCGAGGCGTACGGCGTCAACATCAACGTGCTGATCGCCACCGGCCTCATCCTCTTCATCGTCACCTTCGCGGTCAACGCCATCGCCCGATGGATCGTCAGCCGCCGCAAGGAATTCTCGGGAGCGAACTGACATGACCGTGACCACCGCTCCCCCGCAGACGCCACCGCAGCCGGTCGTCCGCGAGAGCCCGCGTCTCACGAGCGGGCGGCTGGCGACCTGGGCCCCGTGGGCGATCCTCGTCGCGAGCGCCGTCATCAGCGCCGCGGTCTTCGCGATCCCCGCGCTCGCCGCCGGGGAGGCATTCAACCTCGCCGGGTGGGCCGTCGTCGGCGCCATCCTCTACCTCGTGCTCGTCACCGTGCTCTCGAGCGTCGTCGAAGGCCGCCGCAAAGGCGCCGACCGGCTCGTCACGGGGGTGGTGACGATCGCGTTCGGCATCGCGATGGTGCCGCTCGTGTCGGTGGCCGTCACGGTGCTCGTGAACGGCGTCGCGGGTCTGTCTGCCGAGTTCTTCACCTCGTCGATGCGCAACGTCGTCGGCGAAGGCGGCGGCGCGCTGCACGCCATCATCGGCACGCTGCTCATCACGCTCGCCGCCGCGATCATCTCGATCCCGATCGGCATCTTCACCGCCATCTACCTCATCGAGTACGGCGCGGGCAACCGCGTGGCGCGGGGCATCACATTCCTCGTGGACGTCATGACCGGCATCCCCTCGATCGTGGCGGGCCTGTTCGCCTATGCCGTCTTCGCGCTCATCTTCGGTCCGGGCATCCGCATGGGCATCATGGGCTCGATCGCGCTGTCGGTGCTCATGATCCCGGTCGTGGTCCGCTCGACGGAAGAGATGCTGCGCCTCGTGCCGAACGAGCTGCGCGAGGCGTCGCTCGCGCTCGGCGTGCCGAAATGGCGCACGATCGCCAAGGTCGTGCTGCCGACCTCGATGGCGGGCATCACCACGGGCGTCATGCTGTCGATCTCGCGCGTCATCGGCGAGACCGCGCCGCTGCTGCTCACCGCGGGCGTCGCCACGTCGATGAACTACGACCTGTTCAACGGGCGCATGATGACGCTGCCGGTGTTCGCGTACTCGCAGTACATGAACCAGGGCATCCCCGCCCAGGCCTACATCGACCGAGCGTGGAGCGCAGCCCTCGCCCTCATCGTCATCGTGATGCTGCTGAACCTCATCGCGCGTGTCGTCGCGAAGGTCTTCTCCCCCAAGCTCGGCCGCTGAGCACCCTCACCCGAAATTGAACTGACAGGGAACATGTCCAAGAGCATCGAAGTCAACGACCTCAACGTCTACTACGGCGACTTCCTGGCCGTCGAGGGCGTCGCGCTCGACATCGAGCCGCGTAGCGTCACCGCGTTCATCGGCCCGTCGGGGTGCGGCAAGTCGACGTTCCTGCGCACCCTCAACCGCATGCACGAGGTCATCCCGAATGCGCGCGTCGAGGGAGAGGTGCTCCTGGACGGCGAGAACCTCTACGGTCCGAACGTCGACCCGGTGCTCGTGCGGCGCCAGGTGGGCATGGTGTTCCAGCGCCCCAACCCGTTCCCGACGATGTCGATCAAGGAGAACGTGCTCGCGGGCGTGAAGCTGAACAACTCGAAGATGTCGAGGTCCGACGCCGACGCGCTCGTCGAGAAGTCGCTGCGCGGAGCGAACCTGTGGAACGAGGTCAAGGACCGCCTCGACAAGCCGGGCTCGGGTCTGTCGGGCGGTCAGCAGCAGCGTCTGTGCATCGCGCGCGCGATCGCCGTGTCTCCCGAGGTCATCCTCATGGACGAGCCGTGCTCGGCCCTCGACCCGATCTCGACATACGCGATCGAGGAGCTGATCGGCGAGCTGAAGAACGACTACACCGTCGTCATCGTCACGCACAACATGCAGCAGGCGTCGCGCGTGAGTGACAAGACCGCGTTCTTCAACATCGCCGGCACGGGCAAGCCCGGCAAGCTCATCGAGTACGACGACACGAAGACGATCTTCACCACGCCGTCGGTGCAGGCGACCGAGGACTACGTCTCCGGCCGCTTCGGTTAGGTCGCCGCCGGCTTCAATCCCGCGGGCTCAGCAGGTAGCGGTTGATGGATGCCGTCAGTTCGGCGTCCGCCGGGACCTCGATGCCGTCGATCGCGGTGATCGGCGCGGCCAGGCGCACGCTCGACACCAGCCACGCGGCATCCGCCGTCGACAGCGCCGCGATCGGGACGGTCTCGTAGGCGATCTCGTGCCCGCGCTCGGCGAGGTGGGCGAACAGGCTGAGCTGCGTCGTGCCGTGGAGGATGCCGCCGTTCGGCGCCGGCGTGACGAAGCGCCCGTCGACGCGGAGGATGAGCGAGGCTGTGGGGGCTTCGAGGACGAATCCGTCAGAGGTCACGAAGATCGCGTCGTCGGCGCCATGGCGGCGCGCCTCCCGGATCGCCGCCATGTTCACCGCGTACGACAGGGTCTTGGCGCCGAGCAGCAGCCACGGCGCCCTCGCCGGCGTGTCGATGCTGTAGCCGCGGTCGAGCGTCACCACGCGGATGCCGCGCGTGCGCGCCGCCGTGTTGTCGGGCGCCGAGGCCGCAGTGACCCAGGCGGTGGGCGCCGGACCGTGCTCGACGCCGCGGCTCAGGATGAGCTTGATGACACCCTCCCCCTCGCGCGGGCAGTGCTCGGCCGCCGCGGCGACGGCCTGCCGCCACTGCTCGAGGTGCGGGGCGGGAAGGTCGCAGATGCGGGCGGAGTGCGCGAGGCGCTCGAGGTGCGCCTGGGTCTCCTGCGCGTGCCCGTCGACCACGCCGATCGACTCGAAGATGCCGTCGCCGCGCTGCGTGCTCAGCTCTCCGACGCTGAGGGCGGGTGCGGACGGGTCGATCTCGCGGAAGGTGCCGGCGAAGTCGGTGCGGGGATCATCCGACGCCGCCGGCTCGATCACGAGCGCGAAACTCCAGGTCATGCCACCGAGCCTACGACCTCGGGAATACCGGCCCCCTCGTCTCGGTTACACTGGTTCGGCCGGGCCGCAGTAACCCCGGGCTCCATCTTCTGCCGCTGCGAGCGGCCTCGCGCCGAGAGGCGTTCTGCGGCCCGGCACTCTCGTACTCGGCTCCCCCGCCGCCGCAACCGAACAGAATCGGATCCGCATCTGCGGGGGTCCGGGGCGACGCGCGGGTGACGGATGCCGCAGCACGGCGTGTCGCGGCATCCGTCCGCACCTGCGGATCCGATGTCCTGTCAGGCCTCACCGCGCCGGCGCCGTCCGGCCATCTGCAGCCCTCGATCGATGTGGGCGAGGATCGCAAGCTCGACCGTCTCCCAGTCGTGCACGACCATCGCGTAGTCGAAGCGGAGCGTGACATACCCCCAGGTCGCGGCGTTCGCATCGCGGACGAGGTCCTTGTGGCGGTGGGAGTCCCCGTCATGATTGGCCGCCCCGTCGACCTCGACGATCAGTCGCTCGCCGATCACGAAGTCCACTCTGCCGACCGCGACGAGCCGCACCTGGGTCCGCACCGCCAAGCCGTGCCGACGCAGCCTCCACCGCAGCACCGACTCGAGCCCGCTGTCCGCGTCATCGCGAGAGAACGCGATGGCGTCGCGAGCTTCCGGACCCACTCGGCTTCGGAGCCACCGGATGCCCGCCTGTGTGAGCATGCCCAGACGGCGAGCAGACTCGAGGGCCACGAAGAACACCTCGACGCCCTGGCAGAGCAGGATCTGCCGGAGCACCCGCGGCACCGATGGGACGCCGAAGGCGTCCTTCGTCGTCCCGTCATCCCAGTGCGCGACGCACCGGCAGCCTGCGTGCGGATACGCGCGCCCGTGTGCGCGCAGCCACACGTGAGTCACCTCGTCCTCGGCGTCCAGCACCCACAGCCCGAGATGCCGTGCGGCGGTCAGGCACGCGATCGTCTTGCCGTGCGCAGCCGCTGTCCTCACGTCGTCGCACGCGCGGTCCGACGCATACACTCCGCGACGCAGCTTGAACAGCGCCCCCTCGCTGAGCCGCGCCGAGATCGACGCCCGGGTGAACCCGGACGCGCTCAGCTCTTGGAACGAGAACACCGTGGGAGCCTGATCAGTGCACATCCGCCCATGCTGGCGAACGCGGCATCCGGTCGTCGCTGCTCCGTCGCGATTCGTGGATGGCTCGTGCGGCGCGGCGGCTGGGGAGGAGCTGGCGTTACCGCTCGCCCACCCACAGAATCGGATCCGCATCTGCGGAGGTTCGGGGCGACACGCCGGTGACGGATGCCGCAGCACGGCGTGTCGCGGCATCCGTCCGCACCTGCGGATCCGATGTGGTGGGTGGCCGGCAGCCCGCGGACCCGCGTCCACAGGCGGCGACGTGACCGAGGCACGAATCGTGCCCTGCCGGGTGTCAGGTCAAGGCGTCGCGGCGCCACAGGCCGGCCGACGCGGCGAGGTCGGCGGCGTAGTCCGAGAGCCGCAGCGCGCGCGTCGTGAACGACGACGCCCGCTCTGGCTCGGTGGCCTCGTAATCGTCGGCGACGTGCGTCGCGCCGGAGGCCTGGATGCGGCAGAACGCCGCGGCGCGCTCGAGGGCGACGGCGAAGTCCCCCTCGAACAGCCCGCGCATGATCGTGTCGACGAGAGCGACGAGCTCGTCCGGGCCCGCCGGCGACGGCGCGCCCGCCACGACCTCGTCGGCTGACGCGAGCTCGGCGCGGCCGCGCTCGTACAGGAGCGCGGCGGTGCGCGGATCGTCGTGGATCATGAGCTGCAGCAGATACAGCCGCCACAGGGCGCCCGGCAGCGTCTTGGCGGGCGACCGCGACCACAGCTCCGCGATGTCGTCGATGCCGTGCTCGTCGGTGAAGGCGACGAGGCGGTCGACCACCCCGGAGTCGGGGTCGGTGCGGACACGCGCGAGCAGTGCGTGCGCGGTCGAGTGGGCGACCCGCGACACCTCGGCGGGATCCTCGGCCGAGTACCGCCGGTCGAAGAGCTCGGCCGGCCGGCGGACGGGCTTGTGGAACTCCCTGGATTCCTCGCTCACCTGCTCCAGGCTACCGGCCGCCACGAGCACGGGAGCCGGCCGGACGGGGGCAGCGGCCCACGGAAGGCACATGCGAGCGGCCGCTCAGCCCTGGTTGATGCGGATGTGGTTGCCGGACGGATCGCGGAATGCGCAGTCCTTGGCTCCCCAGCCCTGCTCGATCGGCTCCTGGAGCACCTCCGCGCCGAATGCCCGCAGGCGCTCGAAGGCGGCGTCGAGATCGTCGGTGGTGAACACATAGGGCCCAGGGCCCGATCCCTTCACGATGAGGCGCTGGAGGGCGTCGCCGTCTTCAGGCGAGCGGCCCGCGATCGGGTCCGACACGACGAGCGACAGGCCGGGCTGCCCCGCGAACCCGAAGCTCACCCACCGGTGGCCGTCGTACGAGACGTCGTTGACGATCTCGAGGCCGAGACCGTCGCGGTAGAACGGGATCGCGGCGTCGACGTCGTCGACGGTGATGGGACTGTATGCGAGAGCGATGCTGGTCATGGCATCCACGCTAGGGGGCCTGCGTGCGCCGTGCTTCTCCGATCCTGCTCGGTTCACGGCGGGGCCCACGCGCCGGAGGCTCCGCGCGACGCGCCAGCGGCGCGTGGAGTAGGCGTGGGACCGTCGGTCAGGCGTAGCGGGTCGGGCGCGTCAGGATCTTCGCGATGCACAGGGGCATCACCTCGGCCGCGTCGTGCGGACGGGATCGATAGGCGCTCGGGGTCTCGCCGACGATCTCGGTGAACGTCGAGCTGAACGACCCGAGCGATGTCGCGCCTACCGCGACGCAGGCATCCGTCACCGTCGCGCCGTTGCGCAGCAGCGCCATCGCGCGCTCGATGCGCCGGGTCATCAAGTACGCGTACGGGGTCTCGCCGTACGCGGCCTTGAACTCGCGTGAGAAGTGGGCCGGCGACATGAGCGCTCTCGCGGCCATGGTCGGCACGTCGAGGGGCAGCGCATAGTCGCGGTCGATGAGATCGCGGGCGCGTCGCAGGTGCGCGAGGGCCCGGAGGGAGTGCGGGGCAGATGCCACGGCACCACGTTAGCCGCAACCGCGCGGTACGGCCGCGCGGCCTACTGCGTCGGGATCTCGAAGATCGGGAGCTTCGTCGGCGCCCCCTCCGGCGACCCGCCCGCCGGCTCGACCGTCACCGCGATGACGGCGCCCTCCTGCCACCGGCCGTCGAGCTTCACCGTCGCCGAGCCGTCCGGCCCCGGGTCGAACGTGCCCGCCGAGGCATAGTCGCCCTCCTGGACCCACCAGATCTCCAGCGTCTCGTCCTCGCCGATGTCGGGGAGGTCGGCCGTCACCAGCACGGCTTCGCCGAGCGACGGCGCCCAGTGCGCTGTCGCCGATCCGCCCTCCCCCAGCTCGACGGTCGCCGACACGTCATCGGGAGCCGCCTCGATCTCGTCGAGCGCGGCGAGCGTAGGCGGGCGGGTGATGGCCTCGTTGATCGTCGCGGCCGCGTATCCGAGGCCGACCAGAACGACCAGCGCTCCCGCGAGGCCGACGACCGCTCGCGTCCAGTTGCGCCGCGACACCGCCTGGATCGTGGTCGTCGTCGGCGCAGGTTCCACCATGGGCGCGTCGGGTCGGACCGGGGCGGCCCGCTGCGGGATCGGGACGGCCTCGCCCTGCTCCAGCGCCGCGGCGGCGACGGATGCCTCGACCGGCGGCACCTGAGGAGAGGCGGCGATCTGCGCGAGCAGGCTCGACCGCGTCGTGAGCGGGGGCGCGGCGTCG
>NZ_RRYE01000087.1 GCF_004010105.1 Microbacterium sp. CPCC 204701 | reverse complement strand
CACGCGGCACGCCGCGGACCTCGCGCGCCTTGCCGGCGATGCCGAGACGGTGCGCGGCGCCGACGAGGGCCATCGCGGCCTCGGACGACGGGCACGTGATCTCGAGCGACGCCGAGCGCCCCGGCTCGCTCAGGCTGCCGGCCGCGAGGAACGCCCCGCGCCAGATCGCGGCGAGATCGGCGCGTGATCCGGTCGTGAGCTTGTTCGGCAGTCCGCGCACCGGCCGACGTCGCTGGTCCAGGAGGCCGGTCTGGCGCGCGAGGGTCTCGCCGCCCTCGATGACCCGGACCGCGTAATGGCTGCCGTTGCGGGCGCCGGAGCCCTGCACGTGGACGAGCTCGGGGCGCACGCCGTACAGCTCGACGAGGTCGCGCGCGGTGCGGCGCGCGAGCAGGTCGGAGTCGAGCTCCGCCTCGACGGCCACCCGGTTGGCGATCGAGTGCAGGCCTCCCGAGAACCGCAGCAGGGACGTCAGCTCTGCTACGCGGGCCGTCGGGCGCGGGTCGCGCACGGTGATGAGCTCGGCCTTCACGTCAGCAGTGAGCGACACGGGTCTCCTTCGCGGTGGGGTTCGGGACAAGGGAACAGCCTACTCGGGCGGATTCGATCCACCCAGACCCACCCGGTTCATTCGCGACCGAGATCGCGATGCTTCACGCGCACCGCCACGCCGGGGACGCTGCCGAGCCGCTCGGCGAGCTCGCGCGCCATCACGACCGACCGATGCTTGCCGCCGGTGCAGCCGACGGCCACCACAGAATGCCGCTTGTTCTCGCGCTGGTAGCCCTCGAGCACCGGCCGCAGCGCCGTCGCGTAGGCATCGAGGAACTCCCGTGCGCCCTCCTGCTCGAGCACGAAGTCGCGCACGTCGGCGTCCTCGCCGGTCAGTGCGCGCAATTCCTCGCTCCAGAACGGGTTGGGAAGGAATCGCATATCGGCCACGAGGTCGGCGTCCGGCGGCAGTCCGTACTTGAACCCGAAGCTGAGCAGCGTGAGCGTGTGCCGCGCAGCGCCCTCTTCGCGGAAGAGATCGCCGATCTGCGTGGCGAGCTGATGGATGTTGTATGACGAGGTGTCGATGATGACGTCGGCGCTCTCGCGGACCGCCGTGAGACGCTGGCGCTCCAGACGGATGCCGTCGAGCAGGGTCCCGTCGCCCTGGAGGGGATGCGGACGCCGCACCGCCTCGAACCGGCGCACCAGCACGTCGTCGGACGCGTCCAGGAACATCAGCCGGATCTGGCGCCGCTCGCGCAGCGCCCGCATCGCCTCGGGGAGGTCGGAGAACAGGTCGCGCCCCCGGACGTCGACCACGACAGCCACCCGTGGGAGCACACCGGCCGCCAGCTCGGTGAGATCGAGGAGCGGCTTGAGCATCTGGGGCGGCAGGTTGTCGACGACGTACCAGTCGAGGTCCTCGAGCGCGTTCGCCGCGGTCGAGCGCCCCGCGCCCGACATCCCGGTGACGATCAGCACCTCACCCGTGTCGCGCCTGCCGTCGTCGCGACGCGTCGCCTCGCTCATGACCACCCCCGTTGTCGGCCCCCAGCCTACTCATCCGCCGGCACGCTCGGCTGCGCGAGGTGCGAGTGGATCGCCGCGGCGAGCTTGGGCCCCACACCGGGAAGCTCTGCGATCTCGTCGCGCGTCGCCTTCTTGAGCGCGGACACCGAGCCGAAGTGACGGAGCAGGCCCTTGATGCGCGCCTCGCCGAGACCCGGCACCTCGGCGAGGACGCTCTGGATGTCGCGCCGTCGGCGGCGGCGCTGGTGCGAGATGGCGAACCGGTGCGCCTCGTCGCGCAATCGCTGCAGCAGGTAGAGCGCTTCAGACGTGCGCGGGAGGATGACCGGGTACTCCTCCCCCGGCAGCCACACCTCTTCGAGTCGCTTGGCGATGCCGCACAGTGCGACCTCTTCGTGCCCGGCATCGCGCAGCGCGCGCGCCGCGGCCTCGACCTGCGGCTTGCCGCCGTCGACGACGAGCAGCTGCGGCCGGTACGCGAATCGCGGACGCCGTCGGGCGGTGACGACCTGGTCATCCGCAGTCGGGTCGGGCACGATGTCGAGTCCGGTCCCTGGTCCTGTCGAAGGGTCGTCGGGACGATCGAGATACGCGAGGCGGCGCGTCAGCACCTGATACAGCGAATCGGTGTCGTCGGTGGTCTCGGCCACTCCGAACGAGCGGTACTGGTCCTTGCGCGGCAGCCCGTCCTCGAACACCACCATCGACGCCACGACGTTCGTGCCGCCGAGGTGCGACACGTCGAAGCACTCGATGCGCAGCGGCGCCTCGGCGAGGTCGAGGGCCTCCTGCAGGTCGGTCAGCGCCTGCGTGCGGGCCACATAGTCGCTGGTGCGTCGCGTCTTGTGGAGCATGAGCGCCTGCTGCGCGTTGAGGCTCGCCGTCTTCATCAGCTCGGATTTGCGCCCGCGCTGCGCGACCTGGATCGAGACCGCCCTGCCGCGCCGGCCGCGCAGCCACTCCTCGAGATCCGCGGCGTCGTCGGGCATCGCCGGAACGAGCACCTGACGCGGGATGTCGGCCCCCGAGGCGTTGCCGTACGTCCGCTGGATCACCTGGTCGACGAGCTCGCCCCCCGAGATGTCGATCTCCTTCTCGATCGTGGTGGCCCGCACGCCGCGCACGCGCCCGCCGCGGATCACGAAGTGCTGCACGGTCGCGGCCAGCTCGTCTTCGGCGATGCCGAACAGGTCGGCGTCGGTGTCCGCCGCGAGCACGAGGGCGCTCTTGTTGAGGACCGCGTCGATGGCCTGGAGCTTGTCGCGGTGCACCGCCGCGGCTTCGTAGTCCATCGCCGCCGAGGCCTCGCGCATGCGGGCGGTGAGCTCCTTTGTGAAGCGCTGGTCGCCGCCGGCCATGAAGGCGACGAAGTCGTCGACGATCGCGCGATGCTCCTCGATGGTGACCTTCATCGAGCACGGCCCGCCGCAGCGGCCGATCTGCCCCGGGAAGCACGGACGCCCCGTCGCCATGGCCTTCTTGTACGACGCGTCGCTGCAGGTGCGGATCGGGAAGACCCTGATCATCAGGTCGATCGTGTCGTGCACGGCCCATACCTTGGGGTATGGCCCGAAGTACTTGGCGCCCGGAATGCGGCGGTTTCGGGTCACGATCACCCGCGGCGCCTCGTCGGCGAGCGTGATCGCCATGAACGGATACGACTTGTCGTCCCGATAGCGGACGTTGAACGGCGGATCGAACTCCTTGATCCACTGGTACTCGAGCTGCAGCGAGTCCACGTCGGTCGCGACGACGGTCCACTCGACGGATGCCGCGGTCGTGACCATCCGCCGGGTGCGCTCGTGCAGAGTATGCAGCGGCGCGAAGTAGTTCGACAGCCGCGCGCGCAGGTTCTTGGCCTTGCCGACGTACAGCACGCGGCCGTTCGCATCGCGGAATCGGTAGACCCCGGGATTCGTGGGGATCTCGCCCGGCCGCGGCTTGTACGGGACGGTGGGAGCGGAGCGCGCCATTCCGCTCAGCCGGCCTTGAGCGCCTCGACGAGATTCGCCGGAGCCCGCAGCCCCAGCACCTCGGCGAGGAACGCGCCGGTGTGGCTGCCCTCCGCGCGCGCGACCTGCTCGGGAGTGCCGGTCGCGACGATCTGACCGCCGCCGGCACCGCCCTCGGGGCCGAGGTCGATGACCCAGTCGGACGACTTGATCACGTCGAGGTTGTGCTCGATCACGATGACGGTGTTGCCCTTGTCGACCAGTCCGCCCAGGACTTCGAGGAGCTTGCGCACGTCCTCGAAGTGGAGCCCGGTGGTCGGCTCGTCGAGCACGTAGACCGAGCGTCCGTTGGTGCGGCGCTGCAGCTCCGTCGCGAGCTTGACGCGCTGCGCCTCGCCGCCCGAGAGCGTGGTCGCCGACTGGCCGAGGCGCACGTAGCCCAGGCCGACGTCGACGAGCGTCTTCAGATAGCGGTGGATCGCCTGGATCGGCTCGAAGAACTCGGCAGCCTCGGCGATCGGCATCTCGAGCACCTCGGCGATGTTCTTGCCCTTGTAGTGCACGGCGAGCGTGTCGCGGTTGTACCGCTTGCCGTGGCACACCTCGCAGTCCACGTACACGTCCGGGAGGAAGTTCATCTCGATCTTGATCGTGCCGTCGCCCGAGCACGCCTCGCAGCGGCCGCCCTTGACGTTGAAGCTGAAACGGCCGGGCTGATAGCCACGGACCTTCGCTTCGGGGGTCTCGCTGAACAGCGTCCGGATGCGGTCGAACACCCCGGTGTACGTCGCGGGGTTCGAGCGCGGCGTCCGGCCGATCGGCGCCTGATCGACGTGGACGACCTTGTCGAGGTTGTCGAGACCGGTCACGCGCGTGTGCTTGCCCGCGACTCGGCGCGCGCCGTTGAGGCGCGTCGCCAGGACCTGATACAGGATGCCGTTGACCAGGGTCGACTTGCCGGAGCCGCTGACGCCGGTGATCGCGGTGAGCACGCCGAGCGGGAAGTCGACCGTCACGTTCTTGAGGTTGTTCTCGCGCGCGCCGACGACCGTCACCTGCCGGGACTTGTCGATCTTGCGCCGCTTCTTGGGGATCGGGATCGAGCGGCGGCCGGCGAGGTAGTCGCCGGTGACGGATCCGCTGTCGGCGAGGAGCTCGCCGATCGGTCCGGAGTGCACCACCGCGCCGCCGTTCACGCCGGCCCCGGGGCCGATGTCGACGATCCAGTCCGCGGCATGGATCGTCTCTTCGTCGTGCTCCACGACGATGAGGGTGTTGCCGAGGTCGCGGAGGGCCACAAGCGTCTCGATGAGACGGCGGTTGTCGCGCTGGTGGAGGCCGATCGAGGGCTCGTCGAGCACGTAGAGCACCCCGGTGAGCCCGGAGCCGATCTGCGTCGCGAGGCGGATGCGCTGCGCCTCGCCGCCCGACAGCGTCGCCGCGGCGCGGCTGAGGCTCAGGTAGTCCAGGCCCACGCGGATCAGGAAGTCCAGGCGCAGCCGGATCTCGCGCAGCACCTGCGCGGCGATCGCGGCCTCGCGCTCGGTGAGCGTCAGCTTCGCGAAGTACTCGCGCGCATCGCCGAGGCTCAGGCGCGAGGCATCCGCGATCGAATGCCCGTGGACGAGCACGGCCAGCACCTCGGGCTTGAGCCGGTCGCCGTCGCACACCGCACACGGCACCTCGCGCAGGTACTCCGACCAGCGCTGCCGCTGCGTGTCGGACTCGGCCTGCGTGTACTGACGCTCGATGTAGGGCACGACGCCCTCGAAGCCCGACGAGTACCGCATCTCGCGGCCGTAGCGGTTCTTCCACCGCACCGTGACCTTGTAGTCCTCGCCGCGCAGCACGGCCTCTCGCACCGCCGCGGGGAGGCTCTTCCACGGCGTGTCGAGCGAGAAGCCGAGATCGGCCGCCAGACCTTCGAGGAGCCGCTCGTAGTACTGGAACAGCCCCTTGCCCTGGGTCGTCCACGGGATGAGCACTCCCTCTCGGATCGAGAGCTCCTCGTCGCCGAGCATGAGGTCGACGTCGACGGACATGCGGGTGCCCAGGCCCGAGCAGGTCGGGCACGCGCCGAACGGCGCGTTGAACGAGAACGTGCGCGGCTCGATCTCGGTGAGCTGCAGGGGGTGGCCGTTCGGGCACGCGAGCTTCTCGGAGAAGGACTGCCACGCGGCATCCCCCTCTTCGTCGACGAAGTTGACCTGGATGACGCCGCCCGCCAGCGACAGGGCGGTCTCGACGGAGTCGGTCACGCGGTCGAGGATGCCGGGCGCCGCGACGAGCCGGTCGACCACGACGGCGATGTCGTGCTTGTAGCTCTTCTTGAGCACGGGCGGCTCGGCGAGCTGGATGAGCTCGCCGTCGACGATCGCACGCGCGTAGCCCTTCGCTCCGAGCTCTTTGAAGAGGTCGACGAACTCGCCCTTCTTCTGCGTGACGACGGGCGCGACGATCTGATAGCGGGTGCGCTCGGGGAGCTCGGCGAGCTGATCGGCGATCTGCTGCACGGTCTGGCGCTGGATGACCTCGCCGCACTCGGGACAGTGCGGTACGCCGATGCGAGCCCACAGCAGGCGCATGTAGTCGTGGATCTCGGTGATCGTGCCCACGGTCGAGCGCGGGTTGCGGTTCGTCGACTTCTGGTCGATCGACACAGCGGGGCTCAGGCCCTCGATGAAGTCGACGTCGGGGCGGTCCACCTGCCCGAGGAACTGGCGCGCGTAGGCGCTCAGCGACTCGACATAGCGGCGCTGGCCCTCGGCGAAGATCGTGTCGAACGCAAGGCTCGACTTGCCCGATCCTGACAGACCCGTGAACACCACGAGCGAATCGCGCGGGATGTCGAGGTCGACGTCTTTCAGGTTGTGCACGCGGGCACCGCGGACGCTGAGTCTTCCGCTGGTGTTCCCGGTGTTTGCGGGCATGGCGACAGGGACGATGGGCACCAGACAAGTTTAGGCGGGGCCTCCGACATGGGCGCCGGAGACCCCACCTTCACCGCGTGCTGTCAGGTGCGGGCCCTACCAGATCAGGAACGGCAGTGCCCGGCCCTCCGACGGCTCGACCGTCTCGCTCCCGGCGTACGACACCGTCAGTCGCTGGAGGCCGCGCTCGAGGGGCGGCAGCTTGACCTTGACGATGCCCCGGTTCGCGGCGGTCATTGTGGCCGTCGCGATGACGGTGTCGCCGTCGAGGATCGACACCTCCCCCTCGACGGACGTGCCGTGCTCTGCGACGACGATCGCGGTGAGCTTCACCGCCGAGCCGGCCTTCGCGATGAGCTTGTTCGGCAGGCCGAACGCGATGCTGTCCGCGCGTTCGGCCGTCACCGCCACCGGCACCGTGACGGTCGTCCCGGTTTGCGCACCGGTCAGCACGAGTTCGACGCGGGCGCCGCGCGCGACGTCCGCGGGAAGCTCCACCGAGATGGACGCCGCACCGTAGTCGTCGAAGACAGCCGTCCCGACCGTGTTGTCGACGGGGAAGGTGCCGAGCACCGCTCCGTCGAGCGATACGGCGATCTCGGTGTCCGTCACATCGCCGGGTGCCGTCATCGCCCAGGACTTGACGCCGAACTCAACGCTCGCGCCGGGGTCGTACGCGGATGGGGCGCCCGCCGGGAAGCCGACCTCCACCGCGCGCTGCGAGTAGTCGACGCCGAGCGGCGAGCCGGCCGGTGCGAACTCCTCGAGGTAGTCGACCATCGCAGCGAGGTCGACCTTGCCGGTGTCGCGCCTGTCGGCGCCGTTCGCGAACTCGCGGAAGTTGTCGCCGCCGCCCGCCAGGAACGAGTTGACGGTGACCGAGTAGGTCGCGGCCGGGTCGATCGGCTCGCCGTTCAGCCACATGCCCGTGATGGTCCCCTCGGGTGCCTGGTAGGTCAGGCCCTCCTCGTTCGCGACGGTCGCCGGGTTGTCGCGCTGCACCTCGGTCACGAGCTGCTGGGTGTAGGTGTACTGGAATCCCTCGGACGCGCCCAGGCGCAGGTAGGGCCGGGTGGGCAGCGCGTTGTAGGCGTCGCGCTGCCACTGCTGCTCCAGCACGGTCTCGATCTGCTCGCCGGTCAGCTCGAGGTTCACGAGCGTGTTGGCGAACGGCTGCACCAGGGCCGCCTGCTTGTAGGTCAGGGTGCGCGGGAACGATCCATCGGCGGGGACCGTACCGACCATGTCGGTGCGCAGGCCGCCCGGGTTCATGAACGCGATCTGCGCACCGCCCGACTCCGGCGCCTCGGTCGCCCATTGCTGCACCTCGGCCACGAGATTGCCGAGCGTCGATTCGCCACCGCGATTCTCACTCGTCCCGTTCGCGAGCTTCGCGCGGTTGAAGGCGCCGGAGAGTTCGCCGAGCGGCTCCGCGCCGAGCACGTCCGCCTCCGCGACCGCTGCCGCGACGAGCTGCGCCACCTCGTCATCCGGCGCCGCCGGATGCGACGAGATCGAGATGATCGACTGCGTCTTGGCCTGGACCTCGCCGGTCGTTCCGTCGACGCTGTAGACGAGCTGGTTCAGGTTGGTGCCGTACTGGCCGGCCGAGACCACGGGGCGTGTCGTCACGGCGCGGCCCTCGTCGATCCACTCTTGAACCGGGTACTCGCAGTTGTAGGCCAGGTGGGTGTGGCCCGACACGATGGCGTCGACATCCGCCGACACGCCGCCGACGACCTCACCCCACGCCGTGCCGGGCGCGACGCCCTGCGTGCAGTCGGTGACCGGCGATCCCTCGTGCACCAGCATGACGACGAGGTCTGCGCCCGAAGCGGTCAGCTCGGCCGCTTCGGCGTTGACGGAGTCGACGATGCCGCGCACCTCGATGTCGGCGATGCCCGCGGGGTTGACCAGGGCCTCGAGCTCTTCGGTGACGGCGCCGACGAAGCCGACCTCGACGTCGCCGAACTCCTTGATCCAGGAAGCGGGAACGGCATCGTCGCCGGTCGCCCGCATCTTGAGGTTCGCCGCGACGTACTGCCACTCGGCCCCGCCGTAGGGGTTCGCGACCGGGTCGTAGGGCGCCATGACCCGCTCGACGAGGTCGGCGTAGCCCTGGTCGAGTTCGTGATTGCCCACGGCCGAGACCTCGAGCCCCGCGGCGTTGAGCGCGTCGATTGTCGGCTTGTCGCTCTGGATGAACGACTCGAACGTCGACGCCCCGATGAGGTCGCCCGCTGCCGCGAACACCGTGTTCGGGTTCTCGGCGCGCAACGCCTCGACGGTGCCTGCGAGCTTCGCCGCTCCGGCCTCGGCGCCGTTGGCGGCGATGCGTCCGTGGTAGTCGTTCGTGGCGAGGATCTGCACTTCGGTGGTGGCGGCGTGGGCAGCGGGCACCGCGAGCCCGCTCACGCCGATCGCGGCGGCGGCGGCGACTGCGCACACGGCCAGACGCCGGCCGGCCGGACGGTCTTGGTGGGACCTGATTCGCATGGGTGGTTCCTCTTGCTGGGGGATTCAGTGGCATCGTGCCGGCACGCGGGTTTCGCCGTCGCCGACACGTCGTGCCTTGAGCCTAAGATCGCGAGGCGCGGCATACCAGAGCCGCGAGAGAGACTTCATCCAGCCGTTACCCCGCCGGCGCGGCGACGCACCAGCACAGGGTTCGATCTCAGCGCCGGCCTGCGAACGGCGCGAGCGCGTCGCGCAGTGAGGCGAGGGTCGCGGCATCCGTGCCGACGCTGGCCATCACACGCTCGGGCACCTCGAGCGCGCGGCGGCGGAGGGCCGTCCCCGAGGAGGTCAGCGCCACATCGAGCACGCGCTCGTCGTCGGCGCGGCGCGCGCGGGTGACGAGGCCCTGCGC